>JAOAAR010000142.1 GCA_026418755.1 Planctomycetota bacterium | reverse complement strand
TTGCAAATGCGTACACCATCTCTACATCGTTTTTATCCAGTTCTTCCATCTGTTTCCTATACAACTCTTCTGGTGAGCCTCTCTCAATTTTGCTTGTGCGTTCCCTCGGCACACGAGCCACTATGCCCTTGACAGTCAGAATGACCACCTCGTCATCGTTCTCTTCAATAACTTTCCCTACCAGCCGCCCTCCGTCCAAAAGTTCGACAACATCGCCCAGAGCAAATGCACATACCAGTACAGAACAGAATAAGAAGACCCGACGGAGCATACAAAAGCCTCCACTTCTTCTCAAGAAGAATACATTACAAACTCTTCTCTTTTGTCACAGGAGGATAACTCTTTGGCTTCACTTTATTATGCTCTTTTTCTCTTTCCAAGGGGGTAATTCGGAAAAGTAAGATTGAAAACTCTTGACTTGCGCTTTTGTCTTTTATTATGATTTGATTTCTTAACAGGCACCCGTAGCTCAAGTTGGCAGAGCAGCGGATTCTTAATCCGCGGGCTGCAGGTTCAAGTCCTGCCGGGTGTATTTTTTACGAGAGTCTTGAGACCTAATCGTTCAGGGGAGCATTTATTTATATGTCCTAAGCAACTTTTTCCCTTCTTCAGCGTTTTAAAGGCATGGGGTGTTTTTAGCAAAGGAGGAACGAAAGATGAAAAAGGTTGTCTGTGGGATGTTGATGTTGATTTCATTCGCTTTTATATGCGTTGAGGTGTTTGCGGGCCCCAGACGCAGATGGGTTGGCGAAGGATGGAAAAGAAGGATGGAAAAGGAGCAGAACAAGAGAGATGCGGAGCAGTATTATGCGGAGGGAGTAGCGTTAATGCAGCAGAAGAGATACGAGGAAGCGGCTGAAAAATTTGAGATAGCGACGGATATAAAGAAAGACTACTACGACGCGTACTATATGTTTGGTAAGGTCTTGTTCATTCTCGAGTATTACGAGGATGCGATTGAGCGTTTCACGAAGGCTTCTAATCTTAACAAGAAAGTTCCTGAGCCGCATATTGGACTCGGTGACTGTTATATTCAGTTGAAGAAATGGAACGATGCTGTGGGTGCCTACCGCAAAGCGCTTGCTATGAACGAAAACCTTTACGAAGCGAGAACAGGTCTCGGAATAGCATTGCATAACAAAAAGGATTTTGCTCAAGCGGTGGAAGAACTCAAAAAAGCGGTTAAACTTTCGCCCAAGCCTATCAGTGCTTACTACTGGCTTGGCTTATCTTACGCTGAAACAAAATGTTGGAAAGATGCTGTAGACGCTTTAAGAAAAGTTCTCTCTCTTGATTCAAAGTTTGAGGAAGTCAGATTAATCATCGCTCGCATTTACGAAAAATCGGCGCAATATAAAGACGCAATAGAAGAATACAAGCGTTTTGAAAGCCGTAACTCCCTCTATACTCCTTTTGCACTTAAGCGAATCGCAGAAGTATATGAATCTTTTCTGGTGGACATTCCAAACGCAATCATATATTACGAGAAGTATCTGAAGAAAACATCCGACCTAAAGGTTTCGGAGCGTGTGAAAAGATTGAAAGCCGGCGAGCCTGTTGAGCCTATCAAGGACGAAGAGGAGCCTACTATTGCTCCCAATCCTGAACTGTTCCCAGGTGGTAAGGCGCCAGAATCTTCAGAGGACGAGAATAAGAAAGAAGAGAAGAAGGAAGGAGAGGGAGGAGTCAAGCCGCCGGAGTTACCTGGTTCTCCGTCAGGTGGTGCTGAAAAATAGTGGTCAATCTTTTTTATCCTTTAGTCTTCTTGGTTGTAGGAATTAGGGAGAGGAATGCCATTTCCGGCAATGGGTGGGCTCTGACACTACATGGAAGAAAGAAGAAAGTTTTTTGCTAAACGGCGTTAGTTGCTTGAAGAAAACATCTTTATCGTATAACATTCTACCTGACATCTTGTTGGTGAGAGGAAGGAAAGGAGAGGTATGGTAGAGTTAAGGGACAGATGGCAGTCAAGAGGTTCGTTTCTCCTCGGGGCGATTGGAAGCGCAGTCGGGCTGGGCAACCTCTGGCGTTTCCCTTATGTTGCTTATAAAAACGGTGGCGGCGCTTTCCTCGTACCATATTTTGTTGCCCTACTTACAGCAGGTATCCCTCTGTTGATACTTGAATACAGTCTCGGTGCAAAAATGCAAGGCTCAGCCCCTAAAGCGCTTGGAAAAGTTCGGAGTAAATGGGAGTTTGTCGGCTGGTGGGCTCTTGTCGTCGGAATGATTATCTCCATGTATTATGTCTCTATTATGGGAATGAGTTGGGATTATCTTTTCTCATCTTTCAAGTCTGTTATGCCTTGGGGGACAAGCGCTGAAACCGCTGAAAAGTTCTTCAACGAGAAAGTGTTGAATCTCTCTTCTGGTCCTTTCGATATAAAGGATATAGCGTGGGGTGTCTTTATAGGCGCTATAATCACTTGGGTTTGGATATTCCTTGTTATTTTCAAAGGGGTTAAAAATGTTGGAAGGGTTGTACTTATCACTGTGCCTCTTCCTTGGCTTATGCTTGTGGTCTTGACCATAAGAGGATTAACCCTCGAGGGCGCATCCACAGGTATAAACTATTATCTTGCCCCGCAATGGGAAAAACTTTTTGACCCATCTGCCTGGCTTGCCGCTTATGGTCAGATTTTCTTCTCTCTTTCTCTCGGTTTTGGAATTATGATTGCTTATGCATCTTATATGTCTAAGACATCTGATACGACTAATAATGCATTTATTACGGCATTCGCTAACAGCGGTACAGAATACCTTGCCGGTTTTTCTGTGTTTTCGATTCTCGGTTATTTTGCGGTCTCCATAAATGCGGATGTTGCGTCGGTCGTTAAAGGTGGTCCGGGACTTGCTTTCGTTGTTTACCCTGCTGCACTTGCTAAATTGGGCGACATTGCTGGATGGATGGCGCCCTTCTTCTCCATTTGTTTCTTTATTACACTTATTACGCTCGGAATCGACAGTGCGTTCTCTATTGTCGAGGCTTTTGCCGCAGGGCTTGAAGACAAATTTGGCTGGGGTAAAACGAAAACTTCGGCGATTTTATGTGTGTTAGGACTGCTTGGCTCCTTATGGTTTTCCACAACAGCAGGCCTCTATTGGCTTGACATTACAGACCACTGGATTTCTGACTGTTTCGGACTCGCCATTATCGGGCTACTCGAATGTATTCTTATCGGCTGGCTCTGGAAAGCGTCGAAGTTCAGGCAGGAGATAAACTCTTTCTCCGATATTCGGATTGGCAGATGGTGGGATATTTGCATAAAATTCATCACTCCTGCTGTCCTAATATGGCTTCTAATCACAAATATATGGGAACTCATAGAGAAGCCATATGGTGGATATTGCTCTCTGGCGCTGTTTCTCGGCGGATGGATGGTTGCTCTTATGGCACCTGTTATCGGAATCATTCTTACCATCATTAAGCCGAAGAATCCCCGATGGAAAATGGAGGAGGGTTAAATGATAGACTTCTTTTTTAACTTGGTGGAAGAAGCAGGGAAAGAATCGGCGAAGACAGGTATGACGCCTGGCGCCTGGGTGATGTTTTTCATTGGACTCGTGATTCTCGGCGGAGGACAGATTATCAGCCTTCTTGTTGCCTTTAAGAAGGGCAGAGCGAAGAAAGGGAAGGAAAACTCTGCTTCTGTATAGATTTTCTTCCGAGCCTCTTTCAAAAAGGTTTCTGCATATATGGAACGCGGAGACAGAGTCGGCGAGTATGTCTTAAAGGAAAAAATAGGAGAAGGGGGTTTTGCGGTAGTTTGGCGTGCTGAACATATTGAGTTTCCTGAAAAAGTTGTTGCTATAAAGATTCCAACTGAACCTTCATACCGTGAATACCTCCGCAGAGAAGGGTATGCCCAATACAAATTGCATCATAACAATATCGTCGAGGTTTTAGGCGGTGACACAGGTGCTGAGCCTCCGTATCTTGTTATGGAGTACATGCGAGGTGGCAGCCTCCGTAGCATTCTCAAACGGCAGAGAAGACTCTGCTTGGAGCGCGCAATCAAGATTTTTGAAGATGTTCTTTCTGCTCTCTCTTTTGCTCATTCGAAGGGTGCTGTTCATTGCGATATTAAGCCTGAGAACATTCTGATAGACGAAAACGGAAATGCGAAACTCGGCGATTTCGGTCTTTGGCGCTTTAAAGAAGAGATTGCGCGGAAGACCGGCATCTCCATTTCATTTCTTTCAGATGAACAGCCTCGTGGCGGGACAGTTGAATATATGAGTCCTGAACAACGCCGCGGTGAGAAAGTGACTCCTTCTGATGATGTCTATTCACTCGGTGTCGTTTTATTTGAGATGCTTACAGGGAGACTTCCTGCTCCAAATGACAGAGTCTCTGATTTTGTTTCCGTTCCTGAGTGGGTAGACACTTTATTTGAAAGGTGCTTTGTTCGGAGAGAGCGGCGTTTTCAGGATGTTGCCTCGCTTGCTGCTTTCGTCGATGAAGCAACAAAGGCACGGGGTCGAAATGAGAAACCTCTCGTTACAGACTCCTCCTCCGTTGAGAAGTGTGATTTACAAGATGAGGAAATCGCGCCGATTGAGCGCCCTTTAGGATGTCTGACGGTTCTCGCTATTCTTCTCTGCGGAATGGGTGGGATTGTTGTCGGCGCTCTCTCGGAAGGTCCTATGGGTGCGGTTGGGGGATGGGGAATCGGGATGCTGTTAGGTGCGCACATTGGAAAACCAAACGCTTTCATCCTACTTCTCGTTTTTGCCGTAGTCGGAGCCGCCTTTGGTGGGGCAGTCGGCGGGCTGCTGGGTGCAGGGTTGGCTGAACTCCTTATCTTCATCAAAGATGCTGACAGACGGAGAAAGGAGGAGAAATGAGCAAACTGGAGAAGAAACCGCTGTCGCGATGGCAGGTGTTCAAAAAATACTTCGCCGCCGCACTCTTCCTTTACCTTTTTCTTCTCGCAATCACGATGATGGGAGCAGGGTTAGAAAGTTTCAAAAAATTTGCGGAAGAACTTATCAAAACCGCATCAAACCCTGCAGTCGGACTCTGCATCGGGATTCTCGCAACAGCGATTGTTCAGAGTTCCTCTTGCGTTACATCAATAGTGGTTGTTCTCTGCGGCACCGGAGTCTTGAAGATTGAGTCCGCCGTTCCGATTATTATGGGCTCGAACATTGGTACAGCCGTGACAAACACTCTTGTCTCTCTCGGTTATTTCCGGATTCGCTCCGAGTACCGTCGCGCCGCGGCAGCATCCGTCATCCACGACTTCTTCAATGTGCTCTCGGTGGCTGTCTTGTTTCCTTTGCAGGTCACAACTAACTTTTTGGGAAGAACCTCTCACTTCCTTGCGGAAAAATTCCTCGGTGTTGGCAGTTTTACTTTCGTGAGTCCTATCAAGACAATCACTCATCCAGTTCTTTCTGCTCTCAAAGAAGGACTCAAATGGTGGGGATTCGGCAAGAATGGTGCTTCCATATTCATCATTGTTTTTGGGTTCTTTCTCCTTTTCGTTGCACTCATACTCCTTACGCGGACACTCCGAGCATACCTCATAGATAAAGTAGCAGCACTGTTTGACAAATTGTTGGGACACTCGGGATACCTCTGCCTTTTTGCCGGTATGATTGTCACTGCAATCATACAATCCTGTCTCTTATACACATCT
>JAOAAR010000141.1 GCA_026418755.1 Planctomycetota bacterium | reverse complement strand
TCGGAGATGTGTATAAGAGACAGGTGGGAGTTAGAGTATGATGATAGAGACTCTCGATTTGTGGAAGAGTTACAACGGGACGGACGCTGTGAAGGCGTTGAATTTGAGAATCGAGGAGGGGCGTTCGTTTGGGCTTGTGGGACCGAACGGGGCGGGGAAGACAACGACGATACGGATGCTGGCGGGGTTGCTTCAGCCGACTTCTGGCGTAGTACGGATAGATGGTGTTGACATTTTTGCGAATCCGAAAACTGTTATGCCGAAAATTGGTTATCTACCTGATGAGTACGGGATGTATGACGGTTTGCGTGTATTTGAGTTTCTGGACTACTATGCGGGTCTGTATGGGGTGAGGAAGGGGGAAAGGCAGGAGCGAGTGGAACGGTTGCTTTCTCTGGTAAGGTTGGGGAACTGGGCAGGGAAGTTTGTGGGTGAGTTGTCGCGCGGGATGAAGCAGAGGTTGATGATTGCGAAAACGCTGGTGCACAATCCAGAAGTTCTGTTTCTGGACGAGCCGACGAGTGGGCTTGACCCGCGTTCGAGGGCTGAGGTGGTTGAGGTTTTGCAGCATCTTGCCTCAATCAACAAGACGATGGTGGTTGCGAGCAACATCCTTTATGATTTGAGTAGTTTCTGCGATTCCCTTGGCGTGATGGACAGAGGGGTTCTGGTTGACACGGGGACTCTTGACGAGTTGAGCGACAAATACTGCCGTGAGAAAGTTCTGCGGATTACTGTTGTGAGCGGTATGAATCGAATCGAGGAGGTTTTGAGTCAGGATAAGGGGGTGCGGTCGTTTTCTGTGGAAGGAGATTCTGTGACTCTTTGCTATGATGGGACGGTCGAGGATGTGGCGAATCTGAACGAGAAGTTGGTGAGGGCGGGAGTTCGTCTGACAGGTTTGTGTCAGGAGCGGCGCACCATAGAGGAGATTTTTCTGCGCGCCACCAGTTGATTGGGGAGGGTGAGTATGTCAATCTTCAGTAAGTTGTTCGGCAAGCGCGAGGCGGGAGAACAGACGAAAATCGATTCAGACGAAGTGGCGAAAAAAATGATTGGTGAGAGCGAGACGGTACAGTTGGCTGAAGAGATGCTTTCAGGGCAGCGAGAGCAGGCTCTTGCGAAGGTGAATGAATGGATGGATTCTTTGAATGATGTGTTGCAAACGGTGAAAGAGCGGTTGCGGGCGCAGAATGAGACTCTGTATAAGGTAGAAGAGAACACGCAGCGGCAAGTGAGTGTGTTGGACGATGTGAGTTCGAGTTTAAAGGAGCAAGGAAAGAAGTTGGAGGAGGTGGTGACGAGTCTTGAGGGATTGCCGCGGTTTGTTTCTGCGCTGCCGAGGTTGAGTGAGGAGCAGAGGTCTCTTCTCGAACAGATGGAGAGACGCCTTCGAGAGCAGACGGAGCGTTCACAGGAAGTGATGGAGATTTTCAGAGAGGTGAATACCAAACTTGAGAACTTGCCAAAGGAGGAGCGGAGGCAGTCTGATATTTTGAGCGAGTTGGTGATGAAACTGGAGGTTGCGGCAAGGCAAGAAGGCGTAATCAGACAAAATATAGAGATGTTACAAGGTGCCTTGAAAGAGGCGAGTGCGAATTCAAAGCAGCAATTGGACGCTGTCAAGGCGTTAGAAGCATCGCAACGAGTCTTTATAAAAGAGATTCTTGAAGAGAACCGACAGTATTCGAGGCGCGTGACGGTTCTACTGGCGGTGCTCATTGTTATCATCTGCGGGTTGGGGCTCTTTGCTTTTATAGCATTTCTTTCCCAATAAGGGCTTTTTTATGAGTAAAAAAATCCCAATTGTCATTCTTTCTCTCATTCATCTCGTTTTTCTCGGCGGTCTGTTTGCGCAGTCGGAGGAGGATGAGATAGGGCGATTAGTGAGGCAAATGGGTGATGAAGAGTTTGCGAAACGGAACGAAGCGTTTGATTTACTCCGGAAGAAAGGATACAAAATTCTCCCAGAGTTGAGAAAGCATAAGGAAAAGACAGACGATGTACAGATTCGCCATCTTTTGGAGAAACTGCTTCTTCTGCTTCAAGAGGAAGAACGGGAAGCAAAATTGCTTGAAAGGGTGTTAGGAGCAGGGGTAAGCGAGGAAGAAGCAGGGGAAGTTGTGGGGCTACTTTTGAGCGACAAAGGGCAGTTTCGAGTCCAGGGGCTTGCTATAATCAGAGAGCGCGCTGGTAGCAAAGGGCTTTCTCTTCTGCTTGAGTATCTTATGGATGACGATTTGACTGTATCGGTGGCTGCTGCGAGGATGGTGGCAGAATGCGGAGTGAAAGGCGAAAGAAAATCTCTTGAAAATCTTATAGCGGCAATGAATAGGGTGGATGCGTACTCTTCAGCGGCGGAGATATATTTGCACTCATTCTTCAGATTGTACGATGCAACAGATGTGGCTGTGAACAAAAAACTGACAGAGATGGCTGAAGGATGGCGTTCTCAAGTGGTGTCGGAGTTGGTGCTGCGTGCTGAGGCAGAGGGGGCTGTGGCGCTTGCATCATTTTTAACTGACAAAGGAACTGCTGTGAGACGGCTTGCCATAGGCGGAATCGGTCTTATCACGAGGTCACTAAAAAGCGACTACATAGATGTTTCAAAGGAGAATTCGGAACTCTTACTTGAACATTTAAAAACTGTGATAGAGAGAGGGGAAGAGGAGGAGGCGGCTGCGGCGGTGCAGGTGGTTGCACGCATCGACTCTGAGAACTCTTTTAAAATGCTCCTTGATGCGGTAAAGAATAGAAGCGGTGCGGTGGCAGAGGCGGCGATTCGTGGGCTTACGGTGAGGAAGAGGAAGGAAGCGGTCGGAGTGGTGTTAGAAGCGATGGAGAGGGAACCACTTCTCATTCCATCAGGTTGCATTCTCCTCGAAAAAAGTGGTGATAAATCGGTTGTCTCTCTTTTAAAGAAATTGGCGATAAAACCAGGGGCGGTCTTCTGTGGCGAGTTGTTGCGGTGTATTGCAAGCCTTGCTCCTGAGGAGACTCTGGATACGGCGCTTCGCATCATTTCCGAGGCGCCGCTTCCTTCGAAGCAGGAAGCACAGATAGTTCTCCTTAAATACCTAAAGGGGAAACTTCTCTCCGAGGAGGCAGGGGAAAGACTGTTCAATTTGGTGAAGGACGGCGATATGGCTGCTCGGATTCTATCTGCGGATGTTCTGGCGCAGGTGGGTGATGAGAATGTGTCGAAGAAGTTGCGAGAATTGATGGAGACGCCAGATGCGGGAATAAGGACGGCAGCGGTCAAAGCGGTTGCTCTGCTGGAAAAAGACACCGCTTTTGCTCAGAAGTATCTCGAAGATGTAAATTTTTCTGTCCGATGGCGCGCCGCTGAAGCGCTCGCACTCCTCGGAGACATCCGCCCTCTCCTCAATCTCAAAAGACTCTCTTTTGACTTACCTGATGCAAACCTTCGAGAGCACGCCAGAGACCTTCTCAAACTTTATGGGATTAATCTCTTCATTGACCCAGAAATACGGGAAACAAAAATCATGTCTCTGAAAACAGGCTCTCCGCTTCTTGAGGCAGTCCAGAAACTGGCATCTGAGAACAACCTTTTATTCGACCATTCATTCGGTGTAGTCCTTTTTGTGAGTCCTGAGCGGTGTTATCTCTACCGAGACTTCAAAATGGAGAATGATAGGAGTGTTCCTTTGGAGCGGATTCTTGTTACATTGGTTACTCGGCGGGAGAGAATAAGAGATGTTGTGAATCGCATCGGCGAGTATGTTGGCTTTACTGTTGAGATTTCAGAAGAGGCAGCGGCTGTGTGCGATTCAGAATCGTCCCTCGAGGCGGAACTCGTGGGCGTGCGAGCATTCGATGCCTTGCGCCTAATCTTGGCACCTTACAACCTTAAAGCAAAAATCGAGAAGTCAGTCCTATATATAACGAAATAGGGACCTTGTGGAAGAGATTTGGATATGTTAATACCTGCACTCAAAAAAGTTGTCTCCTTCATTCTCGACTCTGTGTATCCACCGTTCTGCTGGAATTGTGGTGGTTCTACCGACAACTCAGTTGGTCTCTGTGCTCTCTGCGCCGAAAAAATCAGCCCCATAGACAAATTCTGTTCGAGATGCGGCTCTGTTCAACAGACAGAATCTACTCCTTCTTGCGCCTACTGCTCGTCAAAGCGACTACCGTATGAGTTCTGCCGTTCGCTCTTTCGCTACGATGGAGTTTTCCGCAAACTTCTGACTGCCCACAAATACAGCAGTGACACAGCCGCCACAAGAATCCTCAAACATCTCATCAATAGCCTACCTCTGTCACTCGATTTTCATCCAGATGTTATAGTGCCAGTCCCACAAGACAGGAGGCGGCTTCGCAAACGTGGTTATGACCATCTCGTCCCATTCGCAAGGCTCATTGCATCAAAACTGGGCAACATTCCTGTGCTTTCCCTTCTTCGCAAAAAAGTGGCGACTCCTCCGCAGGCTTCTCTTTCGGATTCGATGAGAAAGAAGAACCTCATCGGAGCGTTCGAAGTGATTCCCACACCGCTGCCTAAGAAGTCCAAGGCCCTGCTTTTTGACGATGTCACCAGTACAGGTGCGACTCTCAAGGAGTGCGCCAAGACGCTCAAAAAAGCAGGTTACATTGTTGGACTTCTCACACTCTCCCGCTGAAGGAAATGGGGCTCACGAAACATCTGATGCAAGAAAAAATCTTGGGGATTTCTTGATGTCAACCACAGTCTGCCTCTTCTCTTCTTCATTCAACCCCTCTTATCTGTTTCTATGGTATTCTGTTTGTATAAAATGGGATTTGACAGCGCTTCGTCTTGATTTTTAGCAGTTTTGAGGTGATAATTAAGAGAAGGAAGGAGATGGATTATGCCGACATACACATACAGATGCGGTGGGTGTAAAAAGGAGTTTGATGTTTTTGTTCTCGGACAGGGAAAGAAGGTGAAATGTCCTGTTTGTGGCTCGGAGAATCTTGAACGGGTTTTTAAGCCGTTCAAGATTGCGGGAAGCGAGAAGTCTTCCAAATGTTCATCCTGTTCGTCCTCTTCAGGAGGCGCAAAACCTACATGAGCAAGTTGTGGCTAATATGTGCGGTCTGCATATTGTTACTCTCCTGTCGTGTTACCTATTACGAGGATGAAGGTTTCGGGAGGGGAGAATCTGGCGATGACAGACAGGCGAAGGAATCTTCTCTTATCGTTTTGAACTACAAAATTCCTCGGGAAGATGTGGATGCGGAGAGTTTGCAGTTTTTGGCGGTCAATCTGAAAGCGTTTAATGACCTCTTACAGGAAGAGTTGAGTAGCCCCCGCAAAGTGATGGTTCAGATGGTAATGAGGCTTCATAAGTCTGCGGCGGAGTTTGAGAAGAGTTCGAGTGGGCTTTTAATGCGTGATGGCGGCGCTATAGATTTGAAGAACAGTAGAGTTCATATCTTGATGTCTAAAAAGGTGATGGACAGTCTTATTCGTACTCACACTTTCATCTACCTCCAGGGTTTCAGTTCAGAGTTTCCTCCTTGGGTTGTAGAAGGTTTTATCGAATATTTTAGTGATGCGAAACTGGTCGGTGGCTCCTATGTTGTTCCTCTTTGTTCGGAGGAGAGGGTGAGGCGGTTTCTGGAAGTTGCCCAAAGTGGGCAGGTCCGTCTTGGGGATGTGGTGAACAAAGCAAGTGGAGAAGTTCTGTCGGCAGAGGAGAAACTCTGGGCTTGGGCGTTGGTCTATTGG
>JAOAAR010000140.1:4373-5764 GCA_026418755.1 Planctomycetota bacterium | reverse complement strand
TGCTTACACTTAACAGGCTCAACTTCAAAAGGTCAAAACTGTTTGAAAAAATTCCTGATGTAAAGATTCTGGTTTATCAAGGAGACGCCCGCAATCTTAACGAGTTAAGAGATGAAACAGTTGACCTTATCGCAACCCATCCTCCATATGCCAACATAATTCCATACAGCAAAAGAAAAGGAAAAGGCGAAACAGATGACCTTTCCTGCGTTTCAAGCATCGACGAATTCATCAAGAATATACGACTTGTGGCGCAAGAAGCATATAGAGTGCTTAAACCCGGGAAGATATGTGCAATTCTGATAGGAGACACAAGACGAAAAAAGCATTATGTTCCGATTTCAAGCCGTGTAATGCTCACATTCCTTGATGTCGGTTTCATTTTGATAGAAGACATAATCAAGATTCAGCACAATTGTAAGTCAACACCATACTGGCAAAAGAAATCAAAAGACTGGAATTTTCATCTCATAATGCACGAGCATCTTTTCGTTTTCCGAAAACCTGAATCCGAGAAACAGAGAAAGTTGCTCAAAGATAGCGGAAGATGGTAATGTTCAGCCGTCGTTCAGGAGATTTGTGTTCGAAAAATCTCCTTAATCCTTCGGGATGGTGTTAAAAAATCCTATCTCGTCGAGAGGTTTTCGAGAGCGAGAAGGAGGAGATTCGGCGGGGTAGCCGAGTGCGAGGAGATATGCTATTCTGAATCTTCTGGACAATTTCAGAGCACGCCGGAGGCTGCGGGAGTTAAACCAGCCAATCCAGCAAGTTCCAAGTCCCAGTTCTGTCGCTTTCAAAACAAAGTGTTCACCTGCTATTGCCATGTCAAGAAGATAATACTGCGTTCCCTGAATCAGGCTTCCGACTCTATTTGTTATGATGTCCAGTCTTGCGAGTGCCACGACTAAAACAGGTGCATCGGCTGCCCAGCGGGAAACTCGATACAGTCCTGAAAATGCAGCGTTGCAGATTCGCTTTTTGAGTTCAGTTTCATCCACAACAACAAATCGCCACGGCTGCGAATTCTCTGCGGACGGAGCAAGTCTTGCCGCCTCAAGACACTCTTCAATCAGTTCCCTTTCTACAGGGCGAGAAGCAAACCGCCTTATACTCCGCCGTTTTCTGAGCAGACTCATCAGTTCACTCACATCCCTTCCTCCAAAAATTTTCTGATGGAATCAAAGAGGTCTGAAGAAGAGAGCCTTTTCTTGAGTTCATTGCCTCTCTTCGTCTCAGAGGTTGCCTGCACCAGTGCGCTTGCCAAAGCAAGCGGTGTGGCTTCGGTCGCAACGACGGCAAGTTCAGAGAGCGTCTCCACGGAGGGGGAAATAGGTGTGACAGCAAGAGGAAGAGACGGAGATAACTCAAGTGCAAAGAGTTCGAAAGAGGGG
>JAOAAR010000140.1:0-4363 GCA_026418755.1 Planctomycetota bacterium | reverse complement strand
GTAGACTCCTTCAAAAGGAGCAGAGAGGTAGCCGTTTGCATTTTTGATGAGAGCAGCAATGTCGCTAACCTTTTCGACGAAGAGTGGCTGGACCCATTCAAGAGCAGAATGTTTGTCTGCAAGTTTGAGAATCCCTTCGTAGGTGTGTCTTGGTGTGTCAAACAGTGCAAGAGCGAGACTCAACTCTTTGCCGAATCGAGGCGATGCGATGCTGAAGGCTGCGATGAGCGTTTCAATCTCTTTCATCGTGGAGATATACGGGAAAGCGAAGATATAAGGAGAAGAGACATCGTTCAGTTCTATAAAATCGTTTTCTTCATCAAAAGAGTCTGCTCTAATGAAAGAGACTTGTGGGAGGAAAATGGTCTCTTCTGAGGGAACCATTGCGCTGTGATAGAGGCTCGGAGCAATGAAGAAAGAAATATATCCTTTTTTTCTGATAGTTTTGATGCGTCTCTTTTCCTCGTTTTCAGGCAAGAAACCAAGCAAATGAATAACGAAGGAATCTGCCGGGATTTGGGGCGGAAAATTCGCAATGCTGAAAACTACTTCTTCTTCAGGCAGGATTGTTTTAAGAACAGGTATGATTGCCTCGACGAAAAGAGGTTCGCTTTTACAGATTAACTCCATTTAGAATGCCTCCTGTTACCTTGATTTTGATTTTACAGTTTAAGGATTCGAATGGAATAAAATTTTGAGAGGAACTGTCTGATATGTCTTGAAAATAGCCAGTGATTCTGATAATCTATTTTCATCTTTTAAGGAGAGTTTATGGGCAGTGTAATTAAGTGGCGGCGCAAGAAGATAAAGAAGCACAAGCAGAGAAAACTGCGCCGTCGAATGAAACATAAACGCAAAAAGTAGTCGGTAGGTAAGCAAACTACGCTTGAAGAGTCATCCATTTTTTTCTCGTAGTAGATATGTAGAAAGGATGATTTGAGCGGCTTTTGAGTCGAGTGTTCCTTTAATGCGCCGCTGCTTTCTGTCCAACAACTTTAACGCTTCCTTCGTGCTGAACCATTCATCTATTGTGTCAACCAGAATCTTCTTCTCACGCAGTATCTCAACAACTCTATCCACGAATTGCTCCATCTCACCTTTTTTTCCATCGGTGCGTCTCGGCAGTCCAACGACCACTTTCCCAACCTTATACTTCTCGACGAGTTTGAGAACTGCACAAACGAGTTGTTCAAATCCTCTGTGGTGAATCGTTTCAAGCGGGGTTATAGCGATTCCAAGTGAGTCGCTTATAGCAATCCCGGTTCTTCGTTTTCCTATATCTAACGCCATGATTCTACTCATCCTCTATATTCCCGCTTCAGAAGTCTGCAGAACGGCGGAGGTCTGCGCTTGAACTCACTCTTCTCCATCAGATTCAGAACACGCTCAACTTTCGTCTTTTCAAAACCCAATCTGACAATCTTATCAGGAGCCCTGCCACAGTCAACAAGGTGATAAAGAATCAAATCCGCATCCTTATAGGAAATCCCCATTTCGCCCTCATCGGTCTGTCCTTTCCACAAATCTGCAGTTGGAGTTTTCTTGACAATCTTGTCTGGCACTTCAAGATACCGCGCCAGTTGCCAGACCTGGGTTTTATAAAGCCCACCGATAGGCAATAGTGCACAGGCGCTGTCGCCATAAAGCGTGAAATATCCCAAAAGCCGTTCGGTTCTGTTGCCTGTTCCTGCGACAACCGAATCATACTCTTTTGACAAGTCAAATAATATAGCCATTCGCATTCTCGCTGCGAAATTGCCGATTCGCACTCTGTTAGGATCCTCCACTCTCGAAAAATAGGAATCAACGAGCGGGGTTATATCAAATTCGACTGTTTTTATTCTCAATTTGCCTGCGTAGAAGAGAGCATCTTCTCTCGAGTCTGGAGAGGAAGTTTTGTAAGGAAGGATCGCACCGACGACTCTGTTTGAGCCAAGAGCAAGCACCGAAAGTGTCGCTACAACAGCCGAATCTACTCCTCCTGACAGTCCCAGCACCACCCCTTTTACCCCTGCCCTCTTAACAAAATTTCTTATGAACCTCGCACAACGCTCCGCTACTGACTCACAGTCAATTAAAAAAATAGGATTCATTTCGAGACTACACATAGAGATTCTCTCCAAAATACAAAACCTTTTTAGATTCTATAGTCAGAAAATCCAGACTCAAATACAAAAAAGTACAAAGAGGGTGTAATATAAGAGGTGTTTTCAATGTTTGACGAAAATAAACAGTATCTCCTTTCTCGTCATAAACCAATCTGGTTACAGACAGAATTCTTAATTAACTTAGGAAAAGTCATAAGCAATTAATATTTAATTAAGGAGAGAAAGTGGCGCGGGAGGTATCAGACTCCCAGACTGATACCTCGCACAGAGAGACTAAAGGAGGGAGGCTTTTCTCAATTTCACCTGCTATGTATTCGGCTATAACTTCGCTCGTGAGGTTTGCGTTTTTACCCTTTTTTTTAAACTGAGGGAGTTCGTTCAAGTATTTGTGGTCGAGTTTTGAAAGGACATCAGAGAGGATGCGTTTCATTTCTGAAAAATCCATAACCATCGCCTGTTTGTTCAGAGAGTTTGAGCCGACGACGAGTTCAACTTTCCAGTTGTGACCGTGAAGGCTCTCGCAAGCGCCTTTATAATCTGTGAGGTTATGCGCCGCACTGAAAGACGAAGAGACAGCAACCCTATAGGGACAGGGTTTTCGGACAGCAGATTTCCTCACTTTTGTAGATGAATGTTTCACTCTTTTGCCGTTTATTGCTCTTTTCCTCTGAAGAGTATTATTTCTGGAATTCAGTGGCATAAGTAGGTCCGAGTTGAGCGCGTTCTGGAAGCGCAACACCTTCCCACGCTCCTGTTGGGGATTTCATCAGCCCGCCTTTTTCGGGTTTGCGCATACGGTTGATTTCATCGTCACGCATAAAATCAATCGTGAGGATTCCCCATAAAGCGTCGAAGAGTTCCTTGGGTCTAATTCCAATCTCCAAACCAAAGAAGAGAACGAAGACAGTAGCGCGGATGTCCCAGAAATCTCTGTCGGTGTTGCGGAAAATATCAATATCGGAGACTTCATCTTTTTTGGAGTCGACACACCAGTCGTAAAGGAATTTATTGTATATGAGAGGTTTTCTGTGAGAGTTGGAGAGATATGCTAAAGAGACGCCTATTTCCCCGCGCTCTTCCCACCATCTGCCGAAGGAGCGGCTGACGAATCCGTATCTGTCGCAATCAGCCATGATTCCTAAGCCTGCCTGTGCGATTTTCGTTGCCATTGCGTGAACGAGAATCCCTTCTCCTGCTGCAACATTCAGGACGAAGATGTCGAGGAGGTCGAGAAGTCTGTCCTCAAAGTAACGCTGGATGGGAGACTTTGGCGGGCGTACAGGAGGCAAGGCAGCGGTATCGCGGCTCAAACGGAACGCCTCGCAACCTGATGCGACAAACAGAACAACCAGAAGCCCCAAAAGAACCAATTTCCTCATAATCGCTCTTCCTAACAGCATTGTTGGCTTAAATAGTAATGGTCGAGAATGCGATTGTCAAGAGTTTTTTCAAGAAAAACTGAAAGTGGGGTTCCAACTGAGTAAGGTGTTCTTCGTATAATGAGATAAAAAGGTTTGTGTTTAGGGGCGAGTCTTCCTTATAATTTTAAGGAATTGTCGGTTTTTGAAGGAGGTAAATCATATGGAAGAGAGAAGGGAGAACTTAACGAGTGGGCAGCAGGCGAGCGACATAGAAGCGGTAAAACATCTACAGGAAGCGTATGAACGGTTGAGGAAGCAGTTGGGGCATAACATCATTGGGATGCAACAGGTAATTGAGCAGTTATTGATTGCGATTTTCTGCAGAGGTCATTGTCTTCTGGTAGGAGTTCCTGGGCTTGCGAAGACACTTCTCATCAAGTCACTTGCGATGTGTTTGAATTTGAAGTTTTCGCGAATCCAGTTTACGCCTGACTTGATGCCCGCGGACATCACAGGAACTGAGGTTATTCAAGAGGACAAGGCTACGGGCGAGAGGCAGTTGGTTTTCTTAAAAGGACCCATTTTTGCGAACATAATTTTGGCGGATGAGATAAACAGGACTCCGCCGAAGACTCAGGCTGCTCTTCTTGAGGCGATGCAGGAATATCAGGTGACAGCAGGCGGCAAAAAGCATGATTTGGATTTACCGTTCTTCGTTTTGGCGACACAGAATCCTATTGAGCAGGAAGGTACATACCCTCTGCCTGAGGCACAGTTGGACAGATTTATGTTTATGATAAATGTTGATTACCCAAGCGAGCAGGAGGAGTTTGAGATAATGAAGTTGACGACGACCGTGCAGGACATAAGGCTTGAGCCGGTATTGGGAAGAGA
>JAOAAR010000139.1 GCA_026418755.1 Planctomycetota bacterium | reverse complement strand
GTGCAGGACCTTCTGTTTGCGGTTCCGCAGAGTGCGCGAAAAGTGCTTAACGACCTCCATGTGAGCGGCAGTGCAAACTTTTCTTTGAAAGTCCAAGGAAGCAGAAAGGGGACGAACTTTTCAGTAAACATTTTCCCTCGGGGAAGAGTCAAATTGAAGCCGAAGCAGTTTCCTGTAGAACTCAGCGAAGTGAGAGGATCCATCTTAATTGATAACAAGGGGCTGCACATAAGAAGAGGAAGGGGGAAAGTAGGTGACGGAGTTGTTCTTCTGGACAGGCTTTTCGTGCCGTTTGAAGGCAGCAAGGATTTGTCTTTGGAGCTGGTTGTTCGTGCTGTCAAGATTGACGATTCTCTTTTCAGCGTGATTTGCGAAAGGTTCGGTTTGGACAAAAAACAATGGAAGTTAAGAGGCATCGTGGACGGGACTCTTCAGTTGTTTGTATCAGGCGGGGCGATGAAACAGTTTGGTCATCTCAGACTCCAGAAGTTCGATTTTTGCTTTGCCGAATACCCTGAGTTGCGTAACGGAAGTGGAGTTCTTACATTGTCACCAGCAGGGCTTCGGATTGAGTGGGCGCGGGGAGAGGCAGCGGGAGGTCAGGCCTGTGTCTGGGGCGAGATTCTGCAAAGAGGGTCAAAAACGGATGTGCGGCTGCGGGTGGATGCCTACTCTCTTCCGCTGGACTCGAGGGTCCAAGGAATTCTACCTGCTCCTGTGAAGAAGATTTGGGACAGTTTCAAGCCTTCTGGACATACAGACCTCTCCTGTATGATTGATGGTGATGTTAAAGATTTGAAGTGTCAAATCAGGTTGTTCTTTAAGAATGTGACTGCTACGCCTCAATGGTTTCCATACAGAACCAGAGGCATAAACGGAGAAGTCTCTATTGATATTTTAAAAGAAAAAATCCTCTTTTCGAAGATAGAAGCGGAAGGGGGAAAAGTCTTCCTGGAAGGATACTCGCTTGGAGTGCAGGGTGGAAGAGAGACATCAGTTGAGGTTACCTTGGAGGGGCTTGCTTACGATGAGCGGTTAGAGGATGCGCTACCGAAAGAGGTGAAAGGGGTTTTAAACTCTCTTTCCTTTAATGGAGTTGTGAGCGGAAGAGTGAGAGTGAGAGTAGAGGAGATAGCGAAGTCAAGCAGAACGAAATTCGACCTTGACCTCTCCGTTTCGAATGCGGTAGTCAGTCCTGGCGTAAAGATAGAGGATTTTATGGGGACAGTTCGTTTGTCGGGTTTGATAGAAGATGGAAGAACTGTTCTTTCACCACTTGCACTGGATTTAAGGAATTTGAGAGTAGAAGGAATCACCATAGGGAGGCTTTCCACTGCATTGCTTCTTGGTGACGGCTCGGTAAAGGCAGAAAGGATTGAAGGGGAATTTTATGAAGGGGTTTTGAGCGGTAGTTGTGAGATAGAACGGAAGAATGAAGTGACAGAAGTGGTTTTATCGCTGGTAGCGAAGAATTCAAGCGTCAAGGCGGCGGCGGAGAGTGTCTTTTCAAAGAAGATGGAGAATGCTACGGGGCGTGGTTCTCTCTATCTAACCCAATTGAAAATAACGAGCGCTAAGGAGGGCACAAGCATTGATGGTAAAGGTAAAATTAAATTTGCCGATGCCAATCTATGGGAAGTGCCGTTCTTCTCATCTTTGGTGAAAGTTCTCTCTTTAGGACAGATTTCTGTGCCGTTCAGCAAAGCAGGTTGCGAGTTTACTCTTGACAACCGGTTTGTGAGATTCGAAAATGTCTATTTTGAGAGTTCTGTGGTTTCGCTTGAAGGAAGGGGAAAACTCCGTTATGGAGGTAACCTCGACTTCAAATTCGCCGTGAAACTGCTTCCGGGCGTTATGAAGTGGATACCTCCTGTTGCGTGGGTAGTGGATTTTATCAAGGACAATATGATGCAGATTAAGGTGAGAGGCACTGCGAAAAAACCTGTCATCATTTTAAGACCCTTTATGCCTATTGCCGACTTCTTTAAAGGCGATTAATCGAGACGGATTTCAGCGAAGAGAGTCTGATAAAAGTGCTCGGTTTTCTTTCCTACCGTCCATAAAATGATATCGGCAACCTTGAGCAGAAAAACGGGGATTCCTATTCTGCGGTAGAAAAGAAGCGGGCGCACCCTTGAAAAATATTCAATGCTGAACCGTTCAAAACCAGATTTTTTCAGGGCCTTTTTCAGGGATTCTTGCGTGTAGTAACGGAGATGGGTGGGGTCAAAATAACTGTGATAAGTTACTCCTGCGTCATGGCGGCTATATTCATCACTCTTGGGCACGGAGAGAAGGATATTTTTCCTTGCCACTCTTTTGGCTTCCTGCAACACTGCAATCTCTTCTTTTGTATGCTCGATTATGTCGAAGAGAAGGACGGTGTCGAAGGACTTGTTGGGGAATGGTAGTGCGGCAGCGTCTCCTGCGATGACAGAGATGCCTGCTTTGTGTGCCTCATAAAGGCTTTCTATGTTTTTATCAACTCCAACCACTTCCTTACCTGCATCGCGCGCAAACAGGCTGAACTTACCGAACGAGCACCCCACATCCAGAATGCTCTGCCCGCTCAACTCCAGAATCTTCTGTTTTTTGAACCCCCCTGAGCCTTTTACTTTCATTTCAGACTTCCTTCTTTTTTGCGGAGGCGAAAGAAGATGTGATAAATATTCTCAAGAGGATAAAACCTTCTCTCGATGTGAAAGTAAGAACGCAACACTGACTCTATCTTTTTAAGGGGATAACCGCTTTTTCCAATCTCCCATTTATGCTCGCCTTCCTCGTGTTTGAGAAGGCGGGGAATGCGGATGTTTATTCTGCCTGCTCCGAAGAGGGGGATATAAAAACGGGCGATTATACCCCAGTATCTTCTGTGATAGGGGAGTGAGATGACTGCGTGGCTTTTCGTTGTCTTATAGATTTGCTCAATGGCGGGTTTGAAGGATTCAAAGGGTAGATGTTCGAGGACTTGCGCGCAGAGGATACAGTCAAACGATGAGGGAGAGAAGTGATGCTCAAGTTCAAGAATGTTTCCCACAACATCTGGTTTAAGTTCTGGCGATATGTCGAATGTGGTGACAGAGACACCTGCTTCGCGCAAGACTTTAGCGACCACGCCGCTGCCAACACCGATTTCAAGAAGACTTTTTGCTTTTGTTTTTAAGACCTCGTCAATCTGGTGCCAGAAAGAGGTCCAGCGACGAATTGTCAAATAGCGCCTTGAAAAATACTCAGTATTCAATGACATCCTCTAACAATGAAAGCGAAACTACTACACTCTTCATCACAAAAACCCGTTTTCGGTTCTTTTTCACACCGTATTTCTTCGCCTCTATGCAGTACACTTCTTTGGACGATGTTCCTTCATTCGTATCGTGAACATCAACATCTTCCAGTGTTATGAAGTTGTCGCTTATGTCGGACAGCCTACCGATGTAAAGAATCGGTGTCGTTGTATCTATGACTACATCTTTGCCGACGAGGCTCTCTAACTCTTTTTTCACATCGCTCTTCACATCACCCTCTCCTTTTGACGGGGTTGCTGGAGACTTTTTCATACGGTATTCCTTACGGCATTGTCCATAATCTTGCTACATCGTGATAGGTGACGAAGATTATAAGTGCGAAGAGGAAGACAAGAGCAGCGAGTTGTGCGGCTGTCTGGACTTTCGCGGAAAGCGGCGAGCCTTTTATCTTCTCAATTCCTAAGAAGAGGAGATGTCCTCCGTCTAATATGGGAATAGGAAAGAGATTGACGATAGCCAGATTTATGCTTATGAGGGCGAGAAAGTATATCAAGGTGCCGATGCCGTAACGAGCGACTATAAAAGAGACGCTGAAGATTCCGACAGGACCTGACAGATGTTTCGGAGAAACTGTTTTCTCAAACAGGGAACGGAGAACCAGAAACACCCTTTTTCCCCAGAGATAAGTTCGTTTTAATCCCAAAGAGATTGCTGGAACGATTCCGGTACGCTGGATGAACCTTTGGGGTCCAAAAACGATTCCGACCATGGCAACATTTGCCTGTGTTGGTGTGATTTTTGCCCTTTTCTCTTCGCCCCAAGGCTTCTGCCATACTACTTCCGCCTCTCTTGCCCCGTTCTCTGTCACTAACTGCGCAAGTTGGCTAAATCTTTCGACTTTTTTCCCTCCGAACATAACAATTCTGTCGCCTACCTCGAGTCCTGCGCGAGATGCGGGTGAATTAGGCATAACATAACCGCATACGGGTTCATCTCGCGCGGCCTCAAACATCACCCATTCAGAGACTTGCTTCCAGAGAGTTTCGCCTTCCGTTTTCACCGTCAGTCGCTCTCCTTGCCGCTCAATAAAGAGTTCTATTCTTCTTTCCATATTCTTGCTCTGATGGCACAGGCTTTCAAGTTGCAAGAGCGAATAAAGAGAAATTCCGTTTGCCTCAAGCAATCTGTCATTTTCTCTTAAGATAATCTCTTCGGTGCCTTGTGGCTTTACAACAGCCGCAACCCTCATATTAGAGGCGGCGACGATTCCCAGACGATAGACTGATTTGGATGCAGGGTGCGTGGCGGCGACGAGGTTGACAGTTTTAGTTTCGTTTGTCTCTTTTTTGAGAAGGTGGAGGGAGACAGGGTCTCCGCCACGGCATCGGTTCTGCATAAGTGATTGGAATTCTTCAGGCGTTTTAATCTCTCTTTTTACGAATGCATCCAGAGCAGAATCGTAGAACTCAACTCCTACAAGATACCAACCTGGCTCGATTGACGCTTGTGCTGCTGGGGATTCTTTAACCACCTCCTCAATTATATTTGTAATATTGCTGACACCGATGCTCATTCCTCGTCCCAGTGGGTCTTTGCGCGGCTCCACTTCGAATGATAGCCTCTTGCCTTCTCTTAAAAGTTCAATCTTCGTCCGTCTGCCTTCAGGAAGTAAAGCCACATTCGTCCAGAACTCCTGGAACTCATCTACAGCGACTCCATCAACACTCACTATCATATCGCCTGCCTTAAATCCTGCTTGCCAAGCCGGTGAGCCTGGCTCGACTGAGCCAACAAGAGGGGAAGAGAAGGAGACGCCGATTGAGAATGCGAGAGCAAAAAGGAGAAACGCGCTCAAGGCATTCATTGCACTACCAGCAACGAAGACTAAGGCGCGTTGAGATGCTTTTTTGGAGAGGAACTCATCTGGCAGTCCTTTTCGTTTTTGGGAGGGGTCTTGTCCTTCCATATCAACGAAGCCGCCGAGAGGGAGCATCCCAACACCGTATTCCGTACCGTTTAGTGTGAAAGCGAAAAAGCGCAATGGTATCTTCTTTTTGCCGATTCTTATGACAGGCGCGAATCCAAGATAGAAACGGCGCACTTTGACTCCTATAATCTTACACGCTACAAAATGCCCTAATTCGTGGACGAAAATGATGAAACTGACACCCACAACAATCTGGACTATGTAAAGGAGCACATCCATTTCTTCACCCTTTCTTCAGATATGGCTCTCGCTTCACTGTCTATACGGTAAACATCCTCCATCTTTTGCGGGGTTTTTCCGTCTAGAATAGAGGCTGTTTCCAGAGCGATTGTTGGGATGGAGGAGAAGGGAATTTTTCCGGAAAGGAAGGCAGCGACGGCAACTTCGTCTGCGGCGTTAAGTGCGATTGGATAAGACGGCTTTGCGTTTAGACGGAGACGCATAAGCGCACCCAGCGCAGGAAATCTCTCAGTATCCACAGGAAGTAGTCTGTAGTTTCCTTTTCCTTCAAACCGAAGAGGGAAATGGAGTCTCGGCTCCTCGGGATATGCTAACGCATATGCTATTG
>JAOAAR010000138.1 GCA_026418755.1 Planctomycetota bacterium | reverse complement strand
CAATGGGGGCACGTCCTCAGTTAGAGAACTACAGAATAATAGAGCAGATTGGAAAAGGAGCAATGGGCGCGGTTTATAAGGCGCTCCAGATATCGTTGAATAGGATGGTTGCTCTGAAGATACTTCCTCCGAAACTGGCAACCGACAAAAACTACATCGCTCGCTTCTTGCAGGAAGCAAAAGTGGCGGCAAAACTAAACCACGAAAACATCGTCTATGTGATAGATGTCGGAGAATCCCATGGAGTTTATTATTACGCAATGGAGTATGTGGAAGGAAAAACAGTGAAGCAGATAGTAGAAGAAAAAGGTGTAATGGAAGAACCGCAAGTCTGCGACATAGCGCTGCAGGCAGCACGTGCTCTCGATTGCGCTTATTCACATAGCATCGTCCATCGTGATATAAAGCCATCAAACCTGATGGTCACAGCAGAAAATGTGGTCAAGTTGTGCGACTTCGGACTCGCACGCCAACTGGACATGGATATGAAAGGTGTCACTGCAACAATAGCAGGGACTCCTTACTATATATCACCAGAACAGATAAGAAACAAACCTCTTGACACGCGCACAGACATATACTCATTAGGAGGAACTCTTTACTTCATGGTGACAGGAGATGTTCCTTTTAGCGGCAGTTCCCCTGTCATCGTAATGACGAAACATCTCTATGAGAAACCCACTCCGCCACGAGCAAAAAACCCCAAAATATCAGCGCAGTTAGAAGCGGTAATTCTGAAGTGTATGCAAAAGCGGCCTGAAGAGCGGTTCCAGTCGCCTGCAGAATTGATTCGTGCACTCGAGAGCCTGAAATCTCCAAAACCTTCCTTTCCTCGAATCAAGCCTCGCCGTCCTCTCCGCCGCCGCTTCCGCCGCTGAAAACCAATAGAAAAGTATTAGCCCTAACCACTTATAACAGATTTCTACTTCTCTTAGTCTTACCAGAAGGAGGAAAGTTTTGTTGCAAGATGCAGAGTCTCAATAGGTTATATGAAAAATTTATGACAACTTTCTGCCCATATGATAAAGATATGCGAAGCGCCATCGGACAAGATTTTTGAAATTTTTTGTCCTACGGGTTTGACAATCGCCAGTTTTGGGTTATATTTTAATGTATCTTTCGGTTTAGCCGATGAACCTACGAGACAGAATAAGCGAAATAAAATCCAGGATAAACATCCTCGATGTAGTTTCCGCTTCTGTTTCTATGAAAAAAGCAGGGCGGCAGTGGGTGGGTCTCTGCCCTTTCCATCCGGACACCAAACCTTCTTTTTATGTCTCCACTGAGAAACAAACATACAGGTGTTACGGCTGCGGGGCTGCTGGTGATGTAATCTCTTTTCTCAAAAATTTCAACCACCTCTCTTTTAAAGATGCTGTCACTGAACTTGCCAGAAGAGCAGGGGTAGAACTGAAATGGCGCACCGACCCCGTAGAAACAAAATCCTCACTCCTCTTTGAATTGAACACTTGCGCATCGAACTACTATCAAAAAATGCTTTACGAGCAAACAGGAAAAAATGCTCTTGAATATCTCACAAAAAAAAGAGGTTTCAAGAGAGAGACTTTGGAGGAGTTTGGGATAGGATATGCCCCTCCGAACCGTAACATCCTGGAGTATTTACTTTCAAAGGGCTTTTCTGAAAACGATATGGTGACTGCAGGAATCTCCACCAATTATGAAGGAAACCTCATTCCTCTTTTGCGCAATCGTGTAGTCTTTCCGATTACAGAGCATTCGGGAAAGGTGGTAGGCTTCGGCGGTAGGAGCCTCTCCGACGAAGAGACCCCTAAGTATTTGAACAGCCCCGAAACACCCATCTTCAAGAAATCCTCCGTCCTTTACGGGATAAAGCAGGCGAAAGAAGAGGCGCGTAAATCAGGAGAGATGCTCATCACCGAAGGATATACAGATGTGATGATGGCTCATCAACGCGCAGTGAAAAATGTTTGCGCTGTTCTTGGCACAGCATTCACACTCCGCCATGCCCAGAGTATAAAACATTATGCGGAGTGCGCTATCCTTCTATTCGACTCTGACAAAGCAGGCGAAAAAGCAGCAACTCGCTCCGTCGATATCCTCTTGTCAGCAGGACTTGATGTTCGGATTGCTCAACTACCAGAAGGGTTTGATTTATGCGATTTCATGCTTGAGAGATCAGACTCTGACCTAAAAAAAATCCCCGAGAAAGCGACAAGATTCATAGAATTTCTACACTCCGTATGCGTAAAAGAATACGGGGAGTCGGTCGAAGGAAGGAGACGCACTATCGAGAGACTTTCAACAGCAATCTCATATATCGAGAAGGAGAGTGAGCGTGAACTGTGGGTGCGTAAGGTTGCCGACCGTCTGGGGGTCACACCTCACATCATAATGAACGCCGCAGTAACCCCCTCGCATCGGACGGCGGCAGGTAAATCCTCTCAACCCTCGGCGCCATCCGCCAGAGACTGTGAACTTCTTGAGATGATGCTACTGGAGCCGACAATTATTGAGGATGTAGCAAACTGCTTCAGCGCAGACCAATTCGAGGATAAAGAGATTGCTACCGTTGCCGCACATATTTTCAAACAGAGCGGCGAACTGGGGACTTTTGACCTCGAATCTCTTTACTCTTCTGAGAATGGTCAAAGACTCCGTGAAAAAGTGAAGATGGTGCTACAAAGGGCAGAGCGGCTGATGAGAAAAGAAGAGAAGAGGGATTATCAAAAGATTTTGAATGGATGGCTGATTCGGAGCGTCGCACAGAAACGGTTGATGGAAATCAAAAGAGCGCTCAAATCTGACGATACCAATGCTCTTCTCGAAATAGGACGCCTAAAAAGAGCGCTTGAATCCGACGATATAGATACTCTTTCTGAAATATGCAGGAATGTAGAGATGAGACGGTCTTCTTAGGAGAGAAAAATGATGAATCCGCAGGAAGAACCTCTCCGGCTTGAAGAAAGAGAGGAAAGACAGGACAAAGAGGAGTTAGGAAAACTTCTTGAGCGTGGTAAGCGTGACGGAGTCCTCTCATATGCTGAGATTGAGCGTATGATACTGGACGATTCCTCTTCTCCTGAAGACATCGAAGAGATTCTTCACGAATTAGACGAAGCAGGAGTCGAACTGATAGAAGAGGAAGAAGAACCAACCGTAGAGGTCGAGGCAGAGGACGAATTCCTCAGCCCTGCTCCACTGGGTGTCGAAAAAATCAATGACCCCATCCGCCTTTACTTCATGCAGATGGGAGAGATTTCACTCCTCTCACGCGAAAAAGAGTTAGAACTAGCCAAAAGGATAGACCTCACCAGAAGAAGATTCAGACGGAGAGTTTTACAGTCAGGTGTCTCTCTTCGAGAATTTATCCCCATTCTTCAGGAGATTCTCGCAGGCAACCTGCCATTTGACAAAGTATTGAATCCACAAGAAGGAATAAGCAAAACCGCATTTATGACCCGCATAGAAACCCATATGAACACCCTTAAAGGCTTACTGGAAAGAATGGAAAAGATTTTCAGGAAAAAACTGCTTAGCCGTACGCCTGCCTCCCAGAAAAGACATCTTCACAGACTCCTTACCGCCAATATGCGGAAGTGCGTTATCCTTGTTGAAGAACTTTCTCCTCAGATAAAAGTGATAAGAGAATTCTTCGATATTATGAAGCGTCACGCGGAGGATATAGGAGACGCATATCGCAGACTAAACGAACTCAAGGCTGATATCAACAATGACGGCGCACGAGGCAAGATAGTCGTCCTCCAACGCTACATCCGTGAACTGGAGGCAATAGCACTTGAAACTTACGATGAACTGAAGGAACGCATCCTTGTCACAAAAAAACGGAAAGAAGAGTACGAGAACGCAAAGAAAGAACTGGCAAGCGGCAACCTTCGCCTTGTCGTCTCCATCGCAAAAAAATACAGAAACCGTGGTCTCTCCTTCCTGGACCTGATTCAGGAGGGCAACACAGGTCTGATGAAAGCGGTCGAGAAATACGAATACCGCAGAGGCTACAAATTCAGCACTTATGCAACCTGGTGGATTAGACAGGCGATTACCCGCTCCATAGCAGACCAAGCAAGAACGATTCGGATTCCAGTTCACATGATTGAAATGATGGGCAAACTCAGGAACGCGCAGAAAGAGTTTCTCCAACGCACCGGCAGAGAACCAACACCCGACGAATTAGCAGAAGAAGTCGGTATCTCTCTAGACGAGACCCTGAAGATTCTGAAAATATCGAAACATCCTACCAGCCTCGATAAACCAATTGGAGAAGGGGATGAATCGGTTTTCAGCGATTTCGTAGAGAATGAAGCAGCAGAGAACCCTGTCTCCGCTGCTACGCAGGAACTTCTCCGTAACAATATGGAGAGCGTGCTAAACACCCTTTCTTTCCGCGAAAGAGAGATAATTAAGTTGCGTTACGGTCTGGGTGGCGGTTATACTTATACGCTTGAAGAAGTGGGGAAAATTTTTAAGGTGACACGAGAACGCGTTCGTCAAATAGAAGCAAAAGCGGTGCGCAAATTGCAGCACCCAATCCGAAGCGTGCTTCTTGAAGGATTCTTAGAGGATGCAGACTGAAAGAATCAAGGAGCAGATTGAACTACTACGGAACCTCTCCGAAATAGATGATACTTTAGCAGACTTGAATCTGCGTCTGGAAACTATTGTATCGAAGAAGAACGAACTCAAAAACTCCCTTAAAGACAACCTCTCACTTCTTGAATCGTTGCGCAAAAAGCGCAAAGAATTGGAACTGGAAGCACATCGGATGGAGAAGGAACTGAAAGAGAAAGAAAAGGAACTCGAAGGTTTCGCCGCCAAATTCCATTCCCTTAAAAGTAACAGAGAATACCAGCAATTCAAGGAACAGCAGGAAAAACTTCGTGGCGAAGTCTCCGCTCTCGAAGATAAAGCAATCGCCACCCTTGACTCTGTCGAACAGTTGGAAATAGATATCAGTCGAAAAGAAGAAGAGATGAAAAAAGAAGAAGAGAACTTAAAACAACAAGAGAAACATCTCTGCGAAGAAGAAGAAGCCATTCAGCGAGATATCGCTTATGAACAGGAAAAACGCAGAAAAACCGTCTCTGCTCTTCCCCCCGAAGTCTTTAAAAAATACTCTCGTATCCATTCAAAAGTGAAAAAGAAAACCGTCGTCTCCGCAGACAGAGAACGGCTTATTTGTAACGGCTGCTTTATGAGCATCACCTTACAAGAGTTGAACGAGATTCTACGCGCAGAAGAACTGGTCTGCTGCCGCCAGTGCAACCGCATCCTTTTCGTCGAGGAAAAACTCTAACCATCCCTCTCTTCAAGAGACTTCCCCACCCTGCCTTCCGCCTTACTGTCCTCTTGAAAATATGAGGCGAGGAGAGAAAGGTGAAGATTATTTCTTTATCCTTTTTTATGTGCGGTTAGTGAGACGAAAGTGTATAATCTGTCTCTTATACACATCT
>JAOAAR010000137.1 GCA_026418755.1 Planctomycetota bacterium | reverse complement strand
GAGTCATGACAGAAAGGGGAGTGTTAGCAGAAAGCGAAGTTGCCGCAATCGAACGGTTGAAAAATCCCTACCAAAAGATGAGAGCGGAACTCTCGAAACGCATCGTCGGACAAGAAAATGTGTTAGTCCAGTTGATAGTGGCCCTCTTTTCAGGCGGCCACTGTCTCCTGATGGGCGTACCAGGCCTCGCCAAAACCTTAATGGTGCACTCCATCGCCGAACTCATGAACCTCTCTTTTAACCGTGTCCAGTTCACCCCTGACTTGATGCCTTCAGACATAACGGGAACAGAAGTGCTCACAGAAGAACGGGGCGGCAAAAGCCGCTTCTTCAAGTTTCTACACGGTCCAATTTTTGCAAACATAGTGCTGGCAGACGAGAT
>JAOAAR010000136.1 GCA_026418755.1 Planctomycetota bacterium | reverse complement strand
CACTCGTTCCGACCATCTCCATCAAAATCCGCTTTTTCTTCTTCATACAGTTATCCGATTCTTATCAAGCCAGTAAGAAAATGCGCAAATCGCCCAGACTCGCGACCAGTGAATCTTACCGTTTACAAAGCGCTGCCACAAACGCTCAAGTCCGTTTTGCGAGAAAATCTCCTTCGGCGCACTGAAAAACATCGCTTTAACATCAGAGAGCAGATGCTTCCTGAACCAGATTGCAAACGGAAATGTGAACCCCATCTTCGGACGCTCAACACATTCTTTCGGTATGTTTTCAGCCGCATCCACGAGAAGCCATTTCTGCCGTTTGCCAATCCTCGTTTCGACTGGGAGGGAAAGAACATATTCGATGAGTCGATGGTCAAGAAGCGGCTCACGAATCTCAAGCGAATGAGACATACCCATAAAGTCTATATCGCGAAGCAATTGGTTATGCATATAAACCCGAAGTTCGAACATTTGGTGTATCTCTAACGGCAGAGGATGCGACTCATAAGGAATAAGACTTACAAGGTATTTAAGCGGGTCGAAATCTGAACTTTTTAAGAAGTCTTCAGTGACGACACTTTGCAGCATTCGGTCAATAATGCAACCTCGCTCTGCAAGGTAATAACGAGTAGAAGCGTCTCCGGACAGAAACAAAGCAGGGAATTTGTCCTTTGGGTGAAGAAAAGATATCTGTCTGAGCACAGGTCGTAAAAAAGAGAGTGTTTTTAGAATCTGAACATGTCTTCTGACTCTCTTGTAAGGAATGTAACCCCAAAAGACATCATCGCCCCCGACACCTGCAAGCGCAACGGTTAAACCTGCATCCTTCGCCGCTTTCGAGACAAACCAGGTATTGATTCCATCCGCTGTCGGCAAGTCCATCGAATCAAGAGAAGCCCTCCATAAATGTTGAAAATCTTCTGCGGTTAGAAGAATTTCCGTATGTTCAGAGTTTATCTGCTTTGCGACAGCAGAGGAGTAACGCTGCTCGTTAAAATTTTCTTCCTTAAAAACTATGCTTAATGTTTTTATGCGCTGTCCCAGTTTAGCAGCAATAACTGCAATCGTACTCGAATCTACTCCACCCGAAAGGAAGATTCCTAACGGCACATCTGAAATAAGCCGTAATCTTATACTTTCTCGTAATAGTTCTTTAACACTTTCCAATGCCTCAGAAGAAGATATGTCGTTCGTCCATTGTAGCGGAATCTGCCAATACTCCTTGTTCTCGATGATTTCTCCGTCTTTTACAACGAGATAATGTGCCGGCTTAAGCAGACGAATCCCGTCAATAAGAGTCAGCGTATCCGGACAAGCGCCGAAGTTGAGAAAACCAATAACTCCCTCCTTGTCTAACTTTCTCGGAACGAACCCTGACGCAAGTAACGCACGCACCTCAGAAGCGAAGATAAACATTCCATCTTTCTGATGATAATAGAGCGGCTTGACACCAAACCTGTCTCGTGCTATAAACAACCGTTCTTCTCTCTCATCCCATATAGCAAATGCAAACATCCCACGCAACCGCTCAACACATTTCTCTCTCCATTGCTCATACCCATGAAGAATGGTCTCCGAATCGGAATTTGAGTGGAATCTATGACCGTAAGATTCTAATTCTTTGCGCAGTTCCTTGAAATTGTATATTTCACCGTTAAAAACAAGTTGAAGCGAGCCATCTTCATTAGACATCGGCTGAGCGGCGTTCTCCGACAAGTCAATTATAGCAAGCCGCCTATGACCCAACAAACAACACCCATTTGACGACCTATAGAAGCCTTCACCGTCAGGGCCGCGGTGTTTCATCGCATCCGTCATCCGTTTGATTGCTTCTCCCGCACCCGACACATTCTTCTCGCTAACTATGCCCGCTATTCCACACACTCTCTTGCTTCTGCTCCCTGCTTGCATAACAAAGCATTCATTCTATCTGCATGGTCATGAAAATCAAGCCCAATGTCAGACAACCAGAAATCTCCTTACTTTTACTTAGTCAGACAAGCGGAACAGACCGTTCAACTTTAAGGAGAAAAACGGACTTGTGTGATAAAGAGTAGTATACGGTGGGCGCTGTCAGAGAACTGTTTTTTTGCCCTGCCGTTTGCACTTGGAGAATTTCTGAAAGGAAAGGATTATGTGTTCACAACCTGTTAAGAGCGTGATAAAATAAGACTCCGTTTCGTCAATATAGATGGTGACGGGCGGTAGCGCAGCTTGGTCAGCGCGCGTGCCTTGGGAGCACGAGGTCGCGGGTTCGAATCCCGCCCGCCCGATATAATTATCCATATGTTGTCTCTGTCCTTTTAGTCCATTCAAGTAAAATTTGTGATGCAGTGTGCCATTTTTTCAGGGGATTCAGAAAAATTTAATATCCTTCTTCAACTCTGTCGAATTTCCCGGACGAGAGTTTTGAAAAGGCACGGCTTTTTTATTCCTTCATCCGCAAGATGTTTTAGCGAGGAGTTAGAGAAGACAGAAAAACGCGTGACAGAAGAGACTCTTATAAGAATGGCAGCAGGATTAGTGAGACTTGCGATGCACTTGGAATGTCAAGAAGGGCGCTGTATGAAAGGGTGAGAAAATATCAACTGGGCAGAGAGGTTTTTAAGGACTGAGTCGGAAATGCTACTTTATCCCTGCACGTTCAATCCGAAGGGGCGAATCGCTCTCTCAAGGATGCCGTGCAGATAAGCGATAGCGATTCCGTAATTGGTGATAGGAACCCCTTTTTGCTGACAGGTGAGAATTCTGGATAGCATCTCGCGGCGGTTGAACATACATGCACCGCAGTGGATGACCAAAGAATATTCATTGAGATTATCAGGGAAATCGTGACCTGCCACCACATCAATACGAATGTTTTTACCAACTTTTGCGGTAAGCCAGGCTGGTATCTTTTTCCTTCCAATATCGTCTCCTATCGGATGGTGCGTGCACGCCTCGCTGATGAGAACTTTGTCTGTCTCTTTGAGAGTCTCTATCCTTTTTGCTCCTTCTATAAGAACTTTTAAATCTCCTTTATATCTCGCAAATACGATTGAGAAGGATGTCATAGGTATATCGAGCGGTGTCGCTTCGGCAACCTCTTTAAACACCTGAGAATCGGTTATTACAATCCTCGGTTTTGTCTTAAGCATACTAATTGCATCAGGAAGCCCAACCTCGTTAGTGACAAGAGCGTTTGCTTTTTTATCAAGAATATCCCTCAAAGTCTGGACTTGAGGGAGGATGATTCTTCCTTTCGGCGCTTCCTTGTCTATTGGTATTACAAGAATAACGGTGTCACCAGCATTTACAATCTCATCAAGAATTCCCTTCTGTTTATACCATTCATCAGGCACGGTGTTGACGATGGACTGCTTCACCGCTAAAATGTTGATTTTCTTCGTAGCGGACATTGTTACCCAGTTTAGAGATGCCTGTTTCAAATGCGGTATCACATCTTGTGCATCTTTGATGTCAATTTTGTTCAGAACGACGAGAAGAGGAATGTTTCGTCGCCTTATCTCTTCGCTCCATCTCTTTTCATATTCTCCCCATGTGTCTGCTTCAGTGACTATAAGCGCTATATCTGCTCTTTCGAGAATTTTGGCAGTCTTGCGAACTCTGAGTTCTCCAAGTGCTCCGATGTCGTCGAAACCTGCCGTGTCTATGAAAAGGACGGGACCGAGAGGAAGAAACTCCATAGCCTTCTCTACAGGGTCGGTGGTGGTGCCGGGAACATCGGAGACTATGGAGACATCCTGCCCTGTCAAAGCGTTCAGTACGGAAGACTTGCCGACATTCCGTCTTCCAAAAATGGCAATATGAAGCCTAACTCCTTTGGGTGACTTTTCCATTCTTACGCCTCCGAAACTGTTTGATAGAATCTCCACGGTCTGAGGCGATTGAATAGCCAAGATGGCTGACAATCTCTGTTATTCGCTTAAGTGAACTGGAACCGTTTTGCCGTGGATATATTCCGTAAAGGTTGCTGTAGGACTCAGGAGTGAGATTTGCCATAATCACATTTGCGCCACAACTGAGTGCCCTCTGCCGTCCGTTAGGTGCGAGTGCATCTAATGATGAAGCGGCAGCGATGTGAACATCACCGAGAAGTAGCCGAGCAACAGCAATAACACGGAGTGAAAGAGCCACATCTCCAGGATGGCATTTTGCGAAGGGTGTATGGGGGGAAGGAACGAAAGGACCGAAAGCGGCCATATCGAGGTCTAAACCTTTAGCAAAGACAATGTCTTGAGCAACATCGCTGAGTGTCTGATTTGGAAGCCCAATGATGCTTCCGCTTCCAATCTGATATTCAAGTTGTCTTAGTGATTCAAGAGCGGAAAGGCGGTTTTGGAGGACCGAGCCGCTGCAAAGTCTTTTGAAAAGAGAGGGAGAAGAAGTCTCAAACTTAAGAAGATATCGGTCTGCACCTGCCTCTTTCCAGATTCGGTAAGCCTCCGCCCTTTTCACTCCAGCCGATAGAGTAACCGCTACATCGAAATTCTTTTTAAGCGCTTTAATCACAGATGCGAGGAACTCTGGCGGCTCGGAATCATTTTCTCCACTCTGTAAGACAAATGTGCGGATGCCGTTATCGAAACCTTGCGCAGCCGTATCAAGAATCTCCTCGACTGTCATAGTGTATCTTTTAAGGTTCTTGTTGTCTTTCCGTAGACCGCAGTAAAGGCAGTTACGGCTACAGATGTTAGAGTATTCAATGATTCCGCGTATGTGGACGGCGTCTCCGCAATAGGCTCGACGCGCAAAGTCTGCACAACGGAGAAGAGAATCTTCATCTCCCGACAAGATTTTCTCCACAGACGCAACATCAGAAATCTCTTGTTGCAGTCTTTTCCACTTCACCACTTCCTTAAGGAATTTGATAAGTTTCTCTTTCTCTTCATTACCCAACTTTCCCCAAGCATCTACGATAAGGATGATATTTTCAGTAAGTTGAATGTAGTCAGGGAGGGTGCAAGTAGGTTCATCGCTCACTTCGCCTGCGATGAAAGAACAACGACGCCCTAGCATTTCTGCAAAACGGACGCGAGCCGAGAAGAGCCTGTAAAGAGAATGGGCGACGGTGGCAAGAGATTCAGAAAAAGAAGAAGGGGCAACTTCTTTGAGAGTCTCCTTAAGCCATTTCTCAAAATCTGATGTCTCTCTTTCCATTTTCGGTCTCTTCGAGCCGTTTCTGTATCATCGCTCTTAAGTTTTCCGGAACGCTATGCTCTATGTGATGTTTGATAAGCCGTTCACCCAATTCTCTTGTCTGGGCAGACGCATAGTCGAGGAGATATTCTTTGAATGTGATTAAAGCGTTCAGAACACAAAACAGTCGCTCTTTGCCACTTTTGGCGAGACTCATAAAACAGGCACCTGTGCGCCCACAACGGTATCCTGCTGTGCAGAAGGAGACAAGAAGTCCCATACTTGCAATCTCTCGTGTCACATCATCAAGACTGCGCGTGTCACTTAAAAGAAACTGTTGTCTTACAGCGTCTTGCTGTTCCGTTTGCTCGCTGTAGGCGCCAATGCCTATACGAGATGATGCATCGGTTTGGGTACATCCGTGATTCATCAACGCCTCGCGCCTAATATGAGCAGGTTCTCTGGCTGTGATGATCATCCCCGTATAAGGAATGGAAAGCCGAATCACGGTAAGCGCCTTCAGAAAATCTTCATCGCTCACCTTGTATGGGCTGTTCGTACTTAAAGGAGCATTTAAAGCAGGTTCGAGACGGGGAAACGATATAGTGTGAGGACCGATACCGTCAAATCTTCTTTCGAGGTCTATGGTATGATACAGGAGCCCCATACTGTCTCTTATACACATCT
>JAOAAR010000135.1 GCA_026418755.1 Planctomycetota bacterium | reverse complement strand
GAGAGTGGAGATGTTCGGGCGCAGTTACTCAAAGTTTTATGGGGTTTTAAGAGGGATGATTGTGACGATGTGGTGCTGAAGGGTCTGGAGGATGCGGCGTGGGAGGCGCGGCTGACGGTAGCGGAGATTTTTGGGAAATCGAGGTTGGCGGACCGGAGTGTAGAGTTTCGGAAGCGAGCGATAGAGATGTTGATGAAGGTGTTACCTGTGGAGGTGGATGGGCGGACGCGGAATTACATTCACGGGGCGTTGATAGAGTTGACGGAGAAGGATTTCGGGACTGATGTGAAGGCGTGGAAGGATTGGTGGGCAAAGAGTAAGGAAAGGTATGGGCAGGCGAAGGAGGAGAAAAGGGAAGGGGAAGAGCCTCGTGAGCCGGGGAAGATAAAGACGGAGGTGGTGCCGCCGTGGAAGGATGAGAAGGATGAGGAGGAAGGGAAGCCGAAGCCGAGGTTTTTTGGAGAGGAGATAAGCAAGAAGAAGGTGTTTTTTGTGATAGATGTGTCGGGGAGTATGGCGGAGGCGTCGTCTGGGGGGAAGACGAAGTTGGAATTGGTGAAGAAGGAGATGAAGAGTGTGATTGAGGCGATGGATGAGAGTTACAGTTTCAATATGATATTTTTCAATCACGGGCTTGTGAAGTGGAAGGATAAGTTGCAGAAGGCGACGAAGGAGGTGAAGGCTGAGGCGATAGCGGTGATAGAGAGGCAGCAGCCGATGGGGATGACGAACATTTGGGCGTCATTGAAGACGGCGTTGGAGGATGCGGATACGAAGTTAATCGTATTTTTGACGGACGGGTTGCCGACGGCAGGGTTTACAGACACGAAGCGGATTCTTGAAGATGTGAAGAAGTGGAACAAATACAAAGATATTCAAATAAACACGGTTGGGATGCAAGGAGCGGATGCGACATTTTTGGGTGATTTGGCGTCGCAGAACAAAGGGATTTTTCGGATGGTGAATTGAATTATACTTTGAGACAGTTCTTGAGGTTGAGAGGAAACAAGGAGTTACTTCCTACGGCGGATAGTATTCACCAGTGCAGGTAATATCTACATCTCTTTCTTGTTGAAACCAGTCAGGTTAAAGGCAGAATGCGGTTAAATTGTATTGTGATGAAAGGGGAAGGAAACAAAGTACTTGAGATGGTTTAAAAGACGAATTTTTGTGTTGACAATGGTTGTTACCACCATATATTGTATGTTTTTGTTTGGGATTTTGGAGTCTCATTTACGATGAGGTGTCCGTTTTGTAAAAATGATGATGACAAAGTGATAGATTCGAGGTCTGCAGGTGGTGGGCTTGCGATTCGAAGGAGGAGAGAGTGTAACAGGTGTGGGAGGAGGTTTACCACATACGAGCGAGTAGAAAAGTCTCCTTTGAAGGTGGTGAAGAAGAACGGCAGAAGGGAGCCTTTTGAACACAAGAAACTGGCGAGTGGGATTGAGAAGGCGTGTCACAAGTTACCGATTCCTACGGAGAAGATTAAGGAGGCAATCGATACGGTTGAGCGGGCGATTCTTGACGAGTATGAGGTAGAGGTAGATGCGAGGGTGATAGGGGAGAAGGTGATGGATGTTCTTAAGAGGCTGAACCATGTTGCATATATACGGTTTGCGAGTGTGTATCGCGAGTTTCGTGATGCGGCTGATTTTGTACGCGAGGCGAGGAAGGTTGCCGAGACGGGGGGTGGTGGTGTGGTGAGGAAGGAGGAGAGCCGATGATGGATAAAATAAAGAAGCGGGACGGAACAGTTGTTCCATATGATGAGAGGAAGATAGCGGATGCTATTTTTAAGGCGGCTGTGGCGGTAGGTGGAGAGAACCGTGCGTTGGCGGAAGAGTTGGCATCTGCAGTCACTTTGATGCTTTCGAAGCGGTTCTCGGGAGAGGCTCTTCCTACGGTGGAGGATGTGCAGGACACTATTGAGAAGGTGTTGATTCAGACAGGACATGCCACGACTGCGAAGGCATATATTCTGTATCGGGAGAAGCGGGCGAGGATGCGTGAGAAGTTGAAGGTGAGAAAGGTTCAAGCGGCGGAGGGGACTACGACAGACATTTCGCTGCTTGTTTCACCTGTTACGAGAGACGAGTTGCATCCGTGGAACAAACAGAGAATCGTGGAGCAGTTGGTGACAGAGGGGGAACTTCAGGCGAGTATTGCACAAAGCATTGCCGATGAGGTAGAGGAGCGGATATTTGCTTCGGGGATGCAGACAATTTCAACTGGTTTGGTGCGCGAGTTAGTTGATAACGAACTTTTGGAGAGAGGGCTTCAGAAGCCGTTATTGAAGCAGCGTTTGATTGGTATTCCGAAATATGACCTTGAGATGCTGGTTTATTCGAAGAGCAAGGAGAACTCGAACATAGCGAGGAACAATCCGGAAGCGATTAATCTTGCTATAAGTGAGCATATCCTGAAGCAATATGCGTTGCAGTCGGTGTTTTCGGCGGATATAGCGCAGGCGCATCTTGCCGGTAAGATTCATCTTCACGATTTGGGTTATCCGACGAGAGTTTACTGTTCGAGCCACTCTTTGGAGTACATCAAAAAATTTGGTTTGAAGTTGGCGAATCTTTCGACGACGAGTGGTCCAGCAAAATATGCGCGGACTCTCACAGGCCATTTGAACACATTTCTTGCCTCGATGCAAGCGTATTATGCGGGTGCGTTAGGTGTTGGCTATTTAAACATCTTTTACGCACCATACCTTGAAGGAATGGACTATAAGGAGATGAAGCAGGAGGCGCAATATCTTATATTCAGCGGTTCGCAGAACGCATTTTCCCGTGGTGGTCAGACTCTTTTTCTGGATTTTAATCTTCACACAGGGATTCCTGATTATCTGCGCGATGTGCCTGCTATCGGTCCTGGGGGGAAGTATAACGGCAGAACATATGCTGAATATGATAAAACTGCGAAGATGTTTTTGAAGGCGATGTTGGATGTCTGGAGAGAAGGGGATGAGTTTGGGCATCCGTTTGCTTTTCCGAAGTGCGACCTGCACATTAATGCGGACACATTCAATGACCCTGAGCAGGATGAATTATTACGCTATGCCTGTGTTGTGGCGAGTGAGAACGGTTCTCCATATTTTGTCTTCGACAGGGATGCAGTGACTCTTGCTGCGTGTTGTCGGCTTCGCACTACCATAGAGGACACCTATGTTATAAAACATCCTGAGAGTATGAGGTTTTGTGGCTTTCAGAATGTTACGATTAATCTTCCGCAGGCAGCGTATCGTGCAGGTGGAAGCGTTGACAGGTTCTTCGAAGAACTTGAGGCTATGCTCCAGTTGGTTGTGAAGGCACATATTGAGAAACGGAAGTTTGTAAAGTATTTGATGGCTTCAGAGGATATGCCGCTATGGGAGATTGGGAAGATTGCGCTTGATGGGCGTCCTTATGTTGACCTCGGGCGTGCAACATACATAGTGGGCATAATCGGGCTGAACGAGGCGGTCCAGAGGTTATGCGGGCAGCAACTTCACGAGACAGAAGAGGCGTATAAACTGGGGCTCAAGGTGGTTTCGTTCCTCTATCTGCGTTGTAAGGAGTTGAGCAAAGAGCACAATATGAAGTTTTCTCTGGAGGAGAGCCCTGCGGAAAGTGCGACGAGGCGGCTGGCGAAGGTGGACTTGATGCAGTTTCCGGAGGCGGCAGAATTCGTGCGCGGAGACCTCGAAGGGGATAGGGTGTATTACACGAATTCGGTTCATCTGCGTGCGGATGCGCCTGTTGATATGGTGACTCGAATCGTCAAGCAGGCGAAGTTTCATCCGATGATAGAATCGGGTGCCATAATTCACGCATTTGTTGGGGAGCAGAAGCCATCGCCTGATTCGATTTACAATCTTGTAAAGAAGACATTTTACAACACGCAGGCGGCGCAACTCACAATCTCTCCTGAGTTCACAATCTGTCAGACCTGTCATCGGCAGGAGCGCGGATTAAAGGACAGATGCCCGCATTGTAACTCCGTAGATGTTTACGGCATAACGCGAATAGTCGGCTACTATTCGCGAGTGAACAATTGGAATCCGAGCAAGAAAGCGGAACTGAGCGACCGTCAGCGCGGTAACTACACCATAGTGTAACAGGTAGGGCGGTAGACTTCATGGTGAAAGAGGTTTCCACGAGCTCGCAAGGAGAAGGAAGATATCAAGAAAAGTGAGCCGCAAAAGTGTCTGATATGAAAAATAGACTGATCTGTGGGGATTGTCTAGATGTGATGCAAGGGATGAGCGCAGAGTCGGTTGCGCTTATTTATGCTGACCCTCCCCATCTTTCGCAGAACGAATATCGTGGAGAATCGGGCTGGCAGAAGGATTCAGAACTCTGTTTTTCCGACAAGTGGCGCTGGGACGGAATCTCTGCCGAATCTTTTGAAAAAATTGCTTCTTCTGGCCCTTCTGAAATCAGAGTTGCTCTGATGGCGCTAAAGTCTCTTTATGGGGAATCCTCTGAATTAGCATACTCTGTTTTTCTCGCTGCAAGGCTTATCGAGATGCGGAGGCTTCTTGATTCTCGTGGGTCGTTATTTTTGCATCTCGGTGAGAGTGTTGCCCACATTGGAAAGATTCTTCTTAATTCGGTTTTCGGCTCCAAAAATCTCCGCAATGTTATCATTTGGCACAAATCGGGTGGTGGGCGTTCCCGTCGCACATTCTCGCACAAGTATGATGTTATCTTCTGGTATAGCAAGACAGGTAGATGGCGTTTTAACGCTGATGCTGTGAGAATCGCTTATAAAGAGACAAGCGGTTATGCTAAGAGTGGGATTACAGCGAAAAGTGGCAAGCGGTATGAGCCAAATCCGAAGGGGATGATTCCTGACGATGTGTGGTATATTCCGATGGTGAACCCGCTTGCGAAGGAGCGAGCAGGTTATCCGACACAGAAACCTGAATCTTTGCTTGAAAGGATCGTTCTTGCGGCAAGCGAGGAAGGGGAGGTTGTACTTGACCCATTTTGTGGGAGTGGCACTGCACTTGTTGTTGCGGCGAGGATGAAGCGGAGGTTTATCGGGATAGATGAGAGTAAGAGGGCGGTTGAATTGACGGAGAATCGGCTTAAGGAGAATGTCCCCTCTGTTGAGTTTGAACTTGAAGAGGTTCGAAGGAAGGTGTATCATAAGGTTGTTTTAGGAGGGATGGAGGTGCGAATCAGAATTTTCAGTCGGAAGAGTTGCCCTAATTGTGAGACGGTGAAACAGATGGTAAGCAAGTTTATAGAGAGTCGTAACTTGCATGGGCTCGTAAAGATAGAGAGTCATGACCTTGACACAGTTGATGGATTAGCCGAAGGGGCTTACTGGGATGTTATGAGTGTTCCGACTCTGATTGTGATGCGGGGAGGGAATGTTCTTGCGCGATGGGACGGTGCTGTTCCGAAGGAGGAAGAGATAGAGAAGGTTTTGAGATGAGCAGGATTCCCATCAAGGGTTTTTTGCCTAACACTTTAATTGACTGGGAAGGGAAGGTTGCAGCGGAGATTTTTCTGAGCGGATGTAATTTTCGGTGTCCGTTCTGCCATTCTGGTTATCTGGTTTATGACAGAGAGAATGAATGCATCCCATTAGAATCTATTCTCGCCTGTATAGAGAGAGAGAAAGGTTGGATTGACGGTGTGGTCATTTCAGGAGGCGAGCCTACTTTATGTCCTGCTCTTGAAGGTTTATGTGTGGAGTTTAGGAATCGCAACCTTGGCGTGAAGTTGGACACCAACGGTTCGAATCCAGCGCTCATCGGACGACTTGTTAACCTGGGACTGCTGGATTTTGTGAGTCTTGATGTAAAGGCGCCGCTGGATGAACGCTACTCTGCTGCGACAGGGGTGATGGAACCGCCTGTTGAGCAAGTTAGGGAAAGCGTTCGGTTGCTGATGAGGTCTTCTATTGATTACGAGTTCCGCACAACTGTTGTTC
>JAOAAR010000134.1 GCA_026418755.1 Planctomycetota bacterium | reverse complement strand
GGTATGGGTTGACTCGGTCGGGGATTTCTTTAGGGTCAACCCGTTCTGTGAGTTCAACATCGAAGAGTTCAGCGGTTGATTCGACTTCAATGGGGACGGGTTGACCGAAGGAGATTTTTGGTTCGGGGGAGTTGCCTTCGGAGAACTTGAGGGGGATGGAGGCGCGGCGGAAGGCGCGTTCGAGGAGCCGCTTGGTTTCGAGGTGTCCGAGGAAGGAGGCTTCTTCTGTTTTTGTGAAGTGGATACGGTATCGGAAAGTGATACCAGAGTGGTGGGGAGGGCGATGTCTTATTGGGCGAATCTCTTTCTCTTCGCAGAGGAAGGCGGAGGGATACTTTCCGTCAGGGCTAATGGGGCAGACTCCACAACTGTTACAGGTCTCATAACGGCAGACAGGTGTGAGAATGCCTGAGTATGCAAGTTCGCGCTCTTTAAGGAGGAACTCCTTTGTGACGAGTATATCTATGTGCTCCCAAGGAAGAGTTTGTTCTACAGGAATCTCCGAGAGGTAAGGTGTGGTATCTATGCCGCAGTGGTTGAAGGCGTTATCCCATGCTTCGTAATTGAACTGTTCGTTCCAGGAGTCAAAGAGAGCACCGTTTTTGTGCGCTTGGAGAATAGCGTCTGAGAGTTTTCTGTCTCCGCGGCTTAAGATGGTTTCAAGATGGGCGAGGCGTGGGTCGTGGCGTCTGAGATTGACGAATCGATTGCGGCGTAGTTTCTGGGCGAGAAGGTTGACTTTTCGCTCGATTTCAGGGATACCTGCAAATTTTTCCCATTGAAGTGGAGTGTGCGGTTTCGGGACGAAAGGAGAGACTGTGAGATTTATCTGGCGAACGGAGCCGTTTGTTCTGGCTATATGAACGATTTTGTCGAGAAGCGAAGCAATTGAGGTGATATCTTCGTCGGTTTCCGTAGGCAGTCCGACGAGGAAGTAAAGTTTAAGGGAACGCCAGCCGAGAGAGGAGATTTCTGCGACTGTGTTGAAGAGTTCAGTCTCGTTTATGGGTTTGTTAATGAACCGACGGAGTTTTTCAGTTGCGACTTCAGGTGCGATGGTGATGCCGCTTTTGCGGAGGCGACTCATCATATTTAAGATTTCAGAATAGGAGTCGCTGACTCTGAGGGATGGAAGGGAGAGAGAGATTTTTTCTTCGTAGAAGCGGTCGAAAAGGGCACGGGCAACGGTCTGAAGTCCTGAGTAATCGCTACTTGAGAGCGACAGGAGTGAAACCTCTTCGTATCCTGAATTGTCCAGACTGGTGATTATGTTTTTGTAAAGGGTTTCAGGGTCTTTTTCGCGAAAAGGGCGGTAAGTGAAGCCTGCTTGACAAAATCTGCATCCGACAACGCAACCTCTTGAAATTTCTGCAGTGAGTCTGTCGTGGACAGTTTCTGTGAGAGGCATAAGCGGAAAGTTAGGGATTCGGCTTTTGTTTATGTCTTTAAGATATCTGCGCTTCACTCTCTCGTAACCCTTCTTCAGGGGTTTGAGTTGTTTGAATCTGTTGTTTTCGTAGATAGGTTCGAAGAAGGAGGGAATATAAACTCCCTCAACTTGGGTCAGAGACTCGAGGAGTTTGGTTTTTGAGAAGGAGTGTTTCTTTGCTTCGCTTACGAGGTGAGAGATTTCGAGGACGGCTTCTTCGCCGTCTCCTATGAGGATGGCGTCGAAGAAGGGTGCGATTGGTTCTGGGTTGAACATTGCTGCACCGCCGCCTAGTATGAGTGGAAAAGGTTCGTTGCGTTGGTGGCTTAGAGGTTTTATGCCAGCAAGGGAAAGGAGTTCGACGATGTTGGTGGCGGCGAGTTCGGTGGAGACAGAGATTCCGAGCACATCGAAGGTGCGCACCTCATCGCCGCTTTCGAGAGTCGAGAGATATAATGACTTGCTACGGATAAGAGTTGCCATATCTCTCCAAGGAAGGAAGGCTCGTTCGCAGGAGAAGTGGTCTGAAGAGTTAAGAATATCATAGAGAAGGAGGGAACCATAATGGCTCATTGCGACTTCGTAGATATCGGGGAAGCAGAGTGCGAACCTAACTTTTACTTTTGAAGGCTCTTTTCTGACAGAGTTGGCTTCCATGCCGAGGTATCGGCTCGGTCGTTCGACTTTAAGTAACTCTGCTCGGGAGAAATACTCTATCATTTTTTCTTCTCTCCGTTCTTTTCGTTCTGCAGATTCTGTAGAAAATCCACTGCTTCTTTGAGGACTCTTTTAAGAGACGGATAAGGGAGCATCTGGAGGGCGGTTTCTGGTTCTGCCCATGTATAATTATCGTGTTCATAGGAGAGAGTCACTTTATCTGTAACTGTTTCTGCAAGAAAATAGGAGACGGTTTTTGAGATTCTTTCTCCTTGGCGAGTGTAGAAATACCGGTTGATGGTTTTGAATCCTTCGATTATGCGGACATTTGTGATTCCAGTCTCTTCTTTCAGTTCGCGAAGAGCGGTTTTAATTTCATTTTCGCCCTCGTCAATCACTCCTTTGGGGAAACTCCAGTATGAGTGTTCAGAGGAGTGGATGAGGAGAAATTTGGTTTTTCCGTTTTTCCTGCGAAAGAGGATGAATCCAGCGGAGCGTTCTCTCATAGCGACCTTCCGAAAAGGTGGGCAAATACTTTAGCGTCACCTAACAAATTTGAAATTTCACAGTATTCGTTGGGTTGGTGGGCCTTTTCATTGATTTTTGCCCAGACCGCGGCGTGGAGTCCTGCTCTTCTTACGAATGCAGCGACTGTACCTCCGCCGATTCCTACAGGATGAGACTCTTTTCCATAGACCCGTCTTATTGCAGATGAAAGGGCTTTTACAACGGGGGAGTCAGGCGGAGTGGGGGGGGCGGCATCGGCACGCTGCACAAGGGAGATGTTCACTTTTACGCCGAAATCGCGCTCCACTGATGTGGAAATCTCCTCCACGGTTTTGAGGACTTCGTCTACAGGTGTTGCAGGGAGGATACGGCAGTCGAAATAGAGAATGTCTTCAGCGGGTATGGTGTTCACATTTTCAACGTTTGCTTCTTTTTTCGTGGGTTCGAAAGTGGAGACCGGCGGATGGAACAGTTCATTTTTCTGGGGGTATCGTTTGCGAAGGGAATCGTCGAGGCGAACGGTGAGGTTGGCTGCTGCTCTATGGGCGTTGATAGCGGTGTCGGGTCTTGAGCCGTGACCTTGCTTGCCTTGAATTGTCAGTTTGAGCCAGAGGATAGATTTTTCAGCCACCTCGATGGCTGTTCCGTCCGGAGTTCCTGCGTCAGGAACCACTATTATATCATCTTTTGCAAAAGGGTTCTTGTGTTTGAGGATGTATGCTATACCGTATTCCGAGCCTGTCTCCTCATCTGCGATGAAGAGGAGCCCGACGGGGTGTTGGAGAGAAATTTTCTCTTCGACGATGGCTTTGAGGGCGAGGATGGATGCGATGAGTCCTTGGTTATTATCTTCCGAGCCACGCCCATAAATTTTGCCGTCTTTCACGACCCCTTCGAAAGGGTCTGTATCCCAGTTTTTTCTTGGTCCTGCGGGTACGACATCGAGGTGGCTCATAATCCAGCAGGTAGGGGAAGGTGTTCTGGTTAAGGTGGTAGGATTACGGCGCAACACGATACTTGGACGAACGCCGTTTTCGGCGCGTTCATCGGGTGCCTCGATTATTTCTATCTCGCCGAGTCTAAGGGATGAGAGATATTCGATAAGAAATCTTGCTTTTTGGAATTCGCCTTTTCCACCGGAGGAGGGCGAGATTGCAGGGCGCTTTATTAACTCTTTCTGAAGAAAGACAGCCTCTGAATAGTAGGAATCTATTCTTTTGGCGATTTGGCTGAAGGTTTCTTCGTTCCATTTCTCATTCTCCATAGAATCTCCTCCTATTTCTCAAAAGAGAGATTATACATAGAGAGGGGCGGGATAAGAAGCAAAAGCGGGGAGTGTGAAGAATCAAGAGAATATTTTCTCAAGAGGAGGAACGCCTGCGATTAGGGAGTTAAAGTCACCCCGCTGGCGGATGAGGTGGAAGGAATTGTTTTCGAGGATGACCTCTGGGGGTAAGGGGCGTCCGTTGTAGGTGGAAGCCATTGAGAAGCAATATGCGCCGGCGGTGTGGAATGCGATGATGTCGCCGATTTCGGGTTTACGGAGGATGACATCTGAAGCAAGGACATCGGTAGATTCGCAGATATTGCCGACTATTGAGCACAGTATCTCTTCGGTTCGTCCTGAACAGATGGCGGAGATGTTTTGCGCGCGGTGGCGTGCGTTATATAAAGCGGGGCGGATGAAATGAGAGAATCCTGTGTCTGTGCCGACGAGAGTGCGTCTTTTTGTTTTTTTGACTGCGGTGACTTTGCAGAGAAACACCCCTGCATCTGCCACAAGGAATCTGCCGCACTCGACTATCAGTTTTAGTCTCCGTTTCGTCTTGGTTGCGAAAGAGTCGAGCATTGTGCTCAACCATTTGGCGAATCTGTTGAGAGGGAACTCTTCGTGTTTCTCGTCGTAGGAGACTCCTATTCCACCGCCTGCATCTACTTCTTCGACAGTGTTTATTCTTTCAGCCCAGTTGAGGAGTTTTTCGAATGCGGCGATGATGGGAGAATCATCGAAGAGCATCGAGCCGATGTGGGTATGAAGCCCTTTAATTGGGAGGTTATATTTTTTAGCAATGTTGAGCGCTTCACCGAACTCTTCATCGCGGATGCCGAATTTTGATTCGGGTCCTGCGGTTGTGATTTTGTCAAACCCCCCTGCCCCGAAGTCGGGGTTGTATCGGAGCCAGAGGCGGGTAGAAGGAGTGATGGAGTCTTTGAAATTGGCTCCAAGGGTTTCGATTTGTGAGAGAGAATCAAGATTGATGGTAACATTTGCTTTAAGAGCCCAGTTTAAGTCATCGTATGAGAGGTTTGAACCTGTAAGGAAGATGTTTTGTGAAGAGACACCTGCGTATAAAGCGACTTGGGATTCTCCTGGACTTGTTGCATCCACGCCGAATCCTTCGTTTGAGAGGATGCGGATGATATGGGGGTTGAAGTTTGCTTTGCAGGCGTAGAGAGGAAGGAAGGGGTGGTAGTTGAAGGCGTTTTTGAGGGTGCGGGCTTTGGTTTTTATCGTGTCAGAGGAGTAAAGGAAGAGCGGGGTACCGAATTTTTGTGCAGCGTCCAGCATTGTGCGAATCTCTATTTCACTGCTCATTCGAAGAACTCCTTGTGGAGGGCTCTGATTACATTGACGGCATCTTCCTCTTTTACGACGAAGGTGAGGTTGATTTTGCTGGCGCCTTGCGAGACCATTTCGACTGTGGTACCTGTGCGTGCGACAGCGGAGAAGATTCTTGAGACGGCATCGGGGGAGCCACTCATTTTTTCGCCGACGACGCAGATGACCGCTCGTTTAGTTTTATGCTCAACATTTGCGACAGTTTTTAGTTCATCTATAGCGGCGTCTAATCTTTCTGAGGGGTCAACCGTCATTGAGACGGAGACTTCACTGGTGGAGACGACATCAACGCAGATGGAATGGCGGCGCATAACTTCGAAGATGCGTGCGAGAAAGCCGAATGCATCCAGCATTTTAGTAGATGAGAGGGTAAGGACATCAATACCGCTTCTGTGGGCGATGGCGGCGACTGTTCTGCCTGTCCCTTTACGGCTGATGAGAGTTCCTGGTTTTTGTGGATTGAAACTGCTTCTCACTCTGACAGGGATGGAGAGGAGGACTGCTGGTTCAATGGTTTTGGGGTGGAGGACTTTTGCGCCGAAGTAGGAGAGTTCTGCTGCTTCCGCATAAGATACACGAGGGACGGTCCTTGCCTGAGGGACGATTTTGGGGTCTGCGCTCATTATGCCGCTAACATCTTTATAAACACACAACTCGCTTGAGTTTGTAGCGGCTGCAAGAAAAGCGGCTGAATAATCCGAGCCACCTCTTCCCAATGTGGTTATGTCCCCGTCTGCTGTGATTCCTATATATCCTGGCACGACTGCAACTTTTTTGAGCCGTTTCAGTGAATCTCTTACTCTTTTATATGCTTCTCGTTTGAACTCTGAGCCTATG
>JAOAAR010000133.1 GCA_026418755.1 Planctomycetota bacterium | reverse complement strand
CTATAAACATCACAATCTGAGCAATATCCTTCTCTCCTCCCGTTCCTTTTAGGCGCGGCTTGATTAACTCAAGATACCATTCACAGAACTCATGCCAGAAAAATTCATAGACCGAGCGGAGTGCTTCGTTCAAGCGGTAATCTTTCATTAACCCTTTGAAGCCGCGAAGTAGCCGAGTGAGTCGAGAGAGTATCCACCTGTCTTCAAGAGCCATCTTTCTTCTGTCCAATCTCTCCGACTTAATTGGTTTGAGGTTGCTTAGAACAAACCGCATAGCGTTCCACAATTTGTTCACAAAATTCCGCCCCATCTCAAACTTCGACTGTGACAGCCTCACATCTTGCCCTTCCACAGTCAACATCATCAAAGAAAACCGCACCGCATCTGCACCGTAAATCTCTATCATTTCCACAGGGTCTATACCATTTCCAAGCGACTTCGACATCTTTCTTCCCAACTCATCTAAAATCGTCCCGTGTATATACACATCCTTAAACGGCACATTTTTCAAGAAATGGAGAGAAGTCATCGCCATCCTCGCGACCCAGAAGAAAATGATTCCTCTGTCTGTTACTAACACATTCGTCGGGAAGAATCGCTCGATGAGTCCCTTTTTATCTTCTGTCTTATAATTAGGCCAACCCATAGTCGAAAATGGCCAGAGAGCGGAAGAGAACCAGGTGTCCAACACATCCTCGTCCTGCCGAATTCTTTCGGATTCACATTTTGGACACCGCTGGGGGGCTCCAGCATCAGCGAACACATTTTCACATTCGTCGCAGTAAAAAACAGGGATTCTATGCCCCCACCACAACTGACGCGAAATGCACCAATCTCGCACATTTTCAAGCCATGAGAGGTAATACTCTTTCCATCGCTCAGGGAAAAATCTCATCTTTTTTTGCTTGACCGCCTTGATAGCAGGTGCTGCAAGAGGTCTCATCTTCACAAACCACTGTCTGCTCAAATACGGTTCAATCGGCGTATTACAACGATAACACCTTCCAAGCGCAAGACTATGCTCCTCGATTTTTCCTAACAATCCTTGCGTCTGCAGGTCTTCTACAACCCGTTTTCTCGCTTCATACCTGTCAAGCCCTTTATACGCCCCTGCGTTTTCATTCAAAGTTCCGTCTGGATTCATTATGTTCACAAACATAAGATTATGCTTTTTCGCAATCTCAAAATCGTTGAAGTCGTGCGCTGGCGTAATTTTTACCGCACCTGTTCCAAACTCTTTCTGAACCGCATCATCCGCAATAACTGGGATGCGGCGTCCGATAAGTGGCAGAACCACTTCCCTACCGATAACGCTCCGATACCGCTCGTCCTCAGGATTTACAGCAACCGCCGTATCGCCGAGCATCGTCTCCGGTCTGGTCGTTGCCACTTCAATATAGCCTCCGCCTTCAGCATAAGGATAGCGCAGAAACCAGAACTTTCCTCCCTCTTCTATATGCTCAACTTCATCGTCAGAAAGCGCTGTTTTACACCGCGGACACCAGTTCACCAAATACTCGCCGCGATAGATAAGCCCTTCTTCAAACAACCGCACAAACGCCTCACGTACAGCCTCCGAAAGTTGCTCGTCCATCGTGAACCGTTCCCTTGACCAATCACAAGAGACACCGAGCCTGCGCAACTGCTTCACAATTATCCCACCGTACAACTCCTTCCACTGCCACACTCTCTTGATAAACTCCTCACGCCCTAATCTCCGCTTCTCTATACCCTCTTTTGCCAACTGCCGCTCAACCACATTTTCGGTCGCAATCGAGGCGTGGTCCGTCCCCGGTATCCAGAGTGTTCCCCGCCCTAACATCCGGTGATACCGAATCAGAATATCCTGAATCGCGTTGTTCAAGGCGTGACCCATGTGCAACTCGCCGGTGATGTTTGGGGGAGGTATGACAATACAGTAATACAAGGGAGCCTCACGCGGAGCCACAAAATAACCGCCATCCTCCCAACGCTTATATAAAGCCTCCTCATACTCTTTGAACTCATACCTCGCTTTCAAGTCCATCTCATTTCCTGCCTAATCAACCCATAGTCTAGTATAGTATTATATCACTCATTCCCTCCTCACTCTCTCTAAATCTCTTAACTGTCCACCACCTTCCTTGACAAAAATTTCCTCTAACTGCAAAAAGAGTTTGTACAAAAAAACCTTAACCGTTGACATTTTATTTGCTTCAGAGCAAAATAGTGGCCATGTAATAGGAGTAAAAAGGGATATGAAATTACACGAGTATCAGGCAAAACAGATTTTCGCAAGTTATGGAATAAGAGTCCCTGAAGGGGGATGGGTTAAAAAGCCTGAAGAAGCGTATGAAGTGGCGAGGAAGTTAGGCGGTGAGCAGTTTGTCGTAAAAGCACAGGTATTAGCAGGTGGCAGAGGAAAAGCAGGAGGAATTAAGTTATGTAAGAACGCGGAGGAGGTTTTTAAAGAATCGCAACAGATGTTAGGAAGCCGTCTTCGCACGCATCAGACAGGAGCGGAAGGGGTTGTTGTCAATGCACTGCTTGTGGAACGCGCCGTGAGAATAAAAAGAGAACTGTACCTTTCGCTCACTATTGACCGCTCCATTGAGTTACCAGTGATTCTGGCAAGCGCGCAAGGCGGCGTCGAAATCGAGGAATTAGCAAGAGAGAAGCCGGAAGCGATTCTCAAACTCCATTTTGAGCCTGAGATTGCCACATCACAGTTCTTAGGGCGCAAATTGGCTTACAGAATGGGGCTCACCGAGAAAGCAACGGGTGAATACATCGCACTCGTAGGGCGTCTTACAAAACTCTTCTTGGAAAAGGACTGTTCTCTGGTGGAGATTAACCCGCTTGTTCTGACGGAAGAGGAGACGATTATTGCGCTAGATGCGAAAATGAACATAGATGAGAACGCCCTTTTCAGACAGAAGGAACTCGCCTCGCAGAGAGATACAAGTGAGGATACACCACAAGAGGCGAAAGCGAAAGATGTGGGTATAAGTTATGTCCACATTGGAGGCAGTGTGGGCTGTATGGTAAACGGGGCGGGTCTTGCTATGGCAACGATGGATTTGATAAAGTTGGCTGGTGGCGAACCTGCAAACTTTTTGGATGTAGGAGGCGGAGCCACCGCTCAGCAAGTCGAAGCCGCTTTTAATATACTTCTCTCTGACAAGAATGTTCGCTCTGTGCTGGTCAACATTTTTGGAGGCATAGCGCGGTGTGATGTTATCGCGCAAGGCATAATTGAAGCGGCGAAAAAAGTGAAGATAAATCTTCCTGTCATAGTGCGGCTTGAAGGAACCAATGCGGAAATCGGACGCAAGATGCTGGCAGAATCAGGTCTTAAGTTCGAGACCGCAAGCAGTATGAAAGAAGCGGCAGAAGCCGCAGTCAAGGCGTCTTCAAAATAATAGCCGAAAGGAAAGGAGGTGGTTCTAATGGTACGAGTGGCAATCAACGGTTTTGGGCGCATCGGACGCAATTTCTTTCGAGCAGCGTTCCAGAACGAAAATATTCGTATTGTTGCTGTCAATGATGTAACTGATGCAGCGACGCTCGCTCATCTCTTGAAATATGACACCGTCTTCGGCAAATTCAAAGAAGATATCACGACCAACAGAACAGATTTGCTCACCGTGGGTGGTCGAGAAGTGACAGTCTTCTCAGAAAAGAACCCAGAGAATCTACCTTGGAAGGATTTGAGGATAGATGTTGTTCTTGAAGCAACGGGAGTTTTCACTAAGCGCTCTGAGTGTGAGAAGCATATAAAGGCAGGAGCAAAACGAGTGTTGCTTTCAGCACCAGCGAAGGATGAGGTAGATGCGACGGTGGTACTTGGCGTGAACGACTCCATTCTGAAACCGCATATGCGTATAATTTCGAACGCATCTTGTACGACCAATTGTCTTGCGCCGATGGTCAAACTTCTTGATGAAAAGTTCGGAATCGTGAAAGCGGTAGTGACTACGGTTCACGCATACACAAACGACCAGCGGATTCTTGACCTTGTTCACAGCGATTTGAGACGCGCTCGCGCAGCGGCATTGAATATAATCCCAACAACAACTGGTGCCGCAAAAGCGGCAGGGTTAGTCTATCCTCCACTTAAAGGAAAGATAAACGGGATGGCTGTTCGTGTTCCTGTGGCAAACGGCTCCCTCTGTGATATTGCCGCTCTTTTGAAGCGGAATGTGACGGAGAAGGAAGTGAACGAAGCATTTCGCAAGGCTGCCCAAGAAGAAATGAAAGGGATTTTAGAGTACTCGGAGGAGCCTTTGGTCTCTTCAGACATAGTAGGTAATCCTCACTCCTGCGTATTTGATTCTCTTTCGACGATGGTAGTCGATGGCAATCTACTCAAGGTTGTCGGTTGGTATGACAATGAATGGGGCTATTCGCACAGATGCGTTGATATCATTATCAAAATGGCTGCTATGGATGCCGTCTGAAAGAGAAAACAGAATAATGAAGAGAGATTGAACGAAGACGGAATAAGGAATGGAATAGAGATGAGAGAAGAGAAGAAATCTCATCGCATCGAAGTAGAGGTGACAGGAAGGTATTATCGTCCGCTTGAAGGAAGATGGCAAGCAGAAGGAGTCGTCTCGGTTGACAACGAGACCATTCCATTTGTTGCGCACAAGGAAGATGGTAATTGGTCTGTTGAGTTCAAATCCAAAGTGAAGAGGGTACCTGTCGAAGAAAAAGTGCGCAGCGCAGTTGAAAAGACCCTCTCTGAAGAGCGTCGATTCCTTTCAGTTGACACCTCGAAAAAGCGCAAAAAAGTTTCCCGCTTGCTACCGGCCGAGAAAACCATCGAAGAGGTTAAACTGGCGCACGGCGGAGGCGGAACTCTGATGTTCTCTCTCATTATGGATACTCTACTTCCTGCGCTTAAAAACCCCATACTTGAACGACTCGATGACTCTGCTGAATTAAACATTGGCTCCGAGAGACTTGCCTTCACAACGGATTCCTATGTTGTGCGTCCACCCTTTTTCCCCGGAGGAGACATTGGCAGACTTGCAGTATCAGGAACCGTCAATGACCTCTCCTGCCTTGGAGCAAAACCTATTGCTTTATCTCTCTCTCTCATCCTTGAAGAAGGATTCTCTCTTTCAGATTTAAGGACTATTCTCAAATCCATCGCCCAGACCGCTAAAGAAGCAGAAGTCAAAGTTGTCACAGGTGATACAAAGGTAGTGGAGAAAGGGGCTGCTGACAAACTTTTCATCAATACAGCAGGCATCGGAAAGATTCATCCAAAAGCATCTCTTTCCACCCATAATGTCCGTCCAGGAGACACCCTGATTCTTACAGGCTCAATGGGCGACCACGGTGCGACCATAATCTCCCTCCAGCGTGGACTTAAACTGAAGACCAACCTAAAAAGTGACGCCGCACCACTCAGCAAGGTAGTCGAAGGACTACTTGACAAATTCGGCAAGGAGATTCATTGCATAAAAGACCCGACGCGAGGAGGACTAGCATCCGCCCTCAACGAAGTCGCTGAAAACTCCAATGTCTCCATAGAAATTGACGAAGAAGCCGTTCCGGTCCAACCCGAAGTCCTCGGTATTTGTGAACTCTTAGGATTAGACCCTTTCTCGGTCGCTAACGAGGGAAAACTGCTTATATTCGTCGAAGAAAAAATTGCTGAAAATGTGCTATCTTTTCTGAGACGCCAGAAATACACTGAATCTTCCGCACTCATCGGCAGAACCTCCTCTAAAGATGCTCCCTCTGTCACATTGAAAACCTCCGTTGGCGGCATCCGTATCCTAGACATGCCTTACGGAGAACAACTCCCAAGAATCTGTTAACCACATTCTCCGTAACACCAAGCCTGTTAAGTTGCAAACAGAAGACAAGAAGAATACCCTGAACTGCAACAACATACCATTGAAAGAACTGTCTTCAAGGAAGACCTTTAGTATTTTTCTTTGACAGCACAAACATCGAACGGTATATTGGAATAAAGGGGCGGTTGGCTCAGTTGGTTAGAGCGTTACCTTCACAAGGTAGAGGTCGCTGGTTCGAGTCCAGCACCGCCCACTTCTTGCGGTACTCGGGGCCGGGGCTGTACTTGTTCGACTCGGAGGGCGCGACCGATCCGGCCGTGCCGGTGCCGAGCCAGAAGAC
>JAOAAR010000132.1 GCA_026418755.1 Planctomycetota bacterium | reverse complement strand
TGTACGTTCGTGACGATTCTCAGAAAGGCACAAGCGTCTTTGATATGTGCTCTCTCGAAGAAACGGAGACCGGAGCGCACCTCGAAGGGAATCCTTCTTTTCGCAAGTTCCATCTGCAACTCCATTGAGTTCCAGTGAGCGCGGTAAAGGACGCCTATTTCGGAAAGGGGTATTCCTTCTTCATTAAGTTGAAGAATCCGTTCCGCTACTGTTTCAGCCTGCTGAATGGAGTCTTCACAGCATAAGACTACAGGAGCGATGCCATCGGGTCGGGAAGGTTTCAACTCTTTTTTGAACTGTTTTAAGTTGTTTGCTATGGATGCGTTTGTGAAGTTAAGAATCTGTGGGGTTGAGCGGTAGTTTATTGTAAGGTAATATGTTCGGCAGTCGGGATACCTTTCGGGAAAGGTTATTATGTTTCTGAACTCGGCGCCTCGGAAGGAGTAGATGGACTGGGCATCGTCTCCGACAACTGTCAGGTTACGGTGGTTTTCGCAAAGAATATCCACGATTTTCCCTTGAAGGGCGTTTGTATCTTGGTACTCGTCAACGAGGACGGCGCTGAATGAATCCGTGATGGCGCGCCATTCGCTGCCACGATTCTCAAGGATTGTAAGGAGATGAATTAATAAGTCGTCGTAATCCATCACCGCCAGTTCTCGTTTCCGTTTCTCGTAGCGCATTCTTATTTCTTCGATTGTTTCAAGATATTCGACCAGTTGCGGGAACTCTTCTTTGACTGTCTGTTCGACGGTGTGCAGACGGTTCGCCGCGCTGGAGAATATCTCCTTCAGGACACTTTTTGAAGGGAACAGTTTTTCGGACAGATTGATACCTGCATCGGCGCGGCACTGGGCGATCAAATCTTCCGAGTCTTCGGAGTCGAGGATGGTGTAGTTGGATGGGAATCCGATGGAGTGGGCGTAACGGCGGAGTAGGAGGTTTGATATGTGATGGAATGTTCCTCCGATGACCAGTTCTGCTTCAGCGCCGATGATGTGGCGGACGCGGGATAGCATCTCTCGAGCGGCGCGGTTGGTGAAAGTAGCCAACATTATCCGTGGTGCAGGGATGTCCTGTGCCAAGAGATACGCAACGCGATGAGTCAGGGTGTGGGTTTTGCCTGTTCCTGCACCTGCGATTATGAGGACTGGAGAGAAGGGGGCGGTTGCTGCGGCATATTGCTCCTCGTTTAAGGACTCTTTGAAGCACTCTTCCCAGTATTTCCCTTTTGCGCTTTTTGGAACGAACCGTTTGCCCATGCTCTATTTCCTTTTTGGCACAAGGAGGCGTAGACCTCTTGGGATGACGCGGATGGAGAGCGGAATTCTGCCTACTGCTTCACCGTCTATATGGACGGATGCTCCGTCTCCTTCTTTTATGTCAACCTCAAGAGTTTTGCATTGCAGATGTCTGATTCCACGATGGCGCAAATGGCTTCTGCAGAGAACGCTTCCGTAGAACATTATCACTTCCAGCGAGGAGAATCTTTCTCCGTATAAAACATCCATTTTTCCATCCGTCATTGAGGCTTTTGTGGTGATGTGGAAAGGGCCTCCGTAGTAAGTGCCGTTGCCGACGACAAGGTATGTTGCGTTTTCTGTCAGTCTTTTTCCGTCTGCTGAGACGATGAATGGATGTGAAGGGGAGAAGAGACTCTTTACAATCGAGGGAACATATCCTGCGAATCCCAATCCTTTTCGTCTGGAACGCGCTATGCGAGTCACTACATCAGCGTCAAAACCAACACCTGCCATAGCAGCAAAGACTCGCTTCTTCTTTTCTGTGGATTTTTCGGTGATAAAAGTTGCCTCAAGGAGGTCTATTTCCACACTACTTCCTGTTTTTAGGGTTTCGACCACGGAGGAGGAATCAGTTGAGGCGCCTATCTCTTTTGCCAGAACATTACTCAATCCAAGAGGGACGGGAAGGACAGGAATCTTCTTTTCGGAGACTCCGTTTATCACTTCGTTGAGAGTGCCGTCACCTCCCAACACGCAGACGGCAACAAATTCTCTCACATTCTCTTCTTTTGCCCGTTGAAATGCATCGTTTCTTCTTCGAGTTTCAAACATTTCGACTGAGTAGTTTGCATCTTTGAGGGCGGTAGAGATTCTGGCTGCGCTTTTCATAGCAGCCCTTCGGCTTCCTGCGATTGGATTCACAATTAGAAGAACTTTCTTCATTTTCTGTGTCTCTATCCTCTCTTATCTGATTATAAGTGGATGGTGAAGAAAAAACAACTTGCGCCGATGTTTGTTTTCTATACTCCTAAAATTGTTTGTAGAAGATGGAGAGCGGGGTATAATCTTCAGAGGGCTTTTTGAGGCTGGGAAGTATGGCTGTGTTGGTTGTTGGGCTGGCGGTTGTAGGTACGGTGGTTATGTCTGTGCTCTTCGGGATGGTGTTGGGGTATGCGAGCAAGAAGTTTTATGTAGAGGTGGACGAGCGAATCACAAAGATTGCGAAGGTGTTGCCTGGGGCTAACTGTGGGGGGTGTGGTTTTGCGGGTTGTGGCGGTTATGCGGAGGCGATTGTCACAAAAGGGGCGCCGCTTGGCAGATGTTCTCCTGGAGGTAGCGCTGTTTCTCAAGAGATAGCCAAGATTATGGGGCAGGTAGCGGAGGAGAAAGAGCCGGAAGTGGCGGTTGTTCTGTGCAAAGGAGGCTCCAGGTCTGCCAAAGACAGATTCGACTACTGGGGGGTTGAGACTTGCGGTGCGGCGAACTTGATAGGTGCAGGTAAAAAATCCTGTCCTGTTGGCTGTTTGGGTTTTGGGGATTGTGTCAGAGTTTGTCCCTTCGGGGCTATCTTGATGGGCGAAGACGGGCTGCCTGTTGTATTGCGTCACTTATGCAAAGGGTGTGGCAAGTGTGTTTCCGTTTGTCCGCGAGGGGTTCTCAAACTTATGCCGTTGTCGAGCAAAGTTGTGGTGCGCTGCCGTAACACCCAGAAGGGCGCGACCGCTAAGAAAGCCTGTGATTTTGCTTGTATCAAGTGTAAGAAGTGCGAGAAGTCCTGCAAGTTCGAGGCGGTCAGAATTGAGAAGAACATCCCTCTGATTGACTATTTGAAATGCAAGAGGTGTGGTAAGTGTGTTACAGAGTGTCCGCAGGGTGTAATTGAAAACTATGTTAAGTTGGATAGGAAACTGTTCGGTAAGGGGAAAGAGGGTAAAGAGAAAGAGGAGGAAGTGGCTGTTGCATAGTGAGGAGTAAGGGATGGGTGGTAAAGGGGAGAAGGGGAGGTCGGATGGTGAGGAGTTGCGCGATGTGGCTGGAGGGATGCGTGAAATTTTTTCCACTCTGAACGAATTTCTCCCGAAGTTTTTGAACGAACTTTTTGGTTCGATGGTGAGTGGGGCTGATGCAGCGCAACTGGCGGATGATGTGGCGCGGTTTTACAAAAATCTCGTTGATTCTGGAATGGATAAAGAACAGGCGTATGAGTTGACGAAGAGTTTTATGGCAGGTCGTGACAAGGGTGCAATGATTATGCAGGTGCTCACGAACCTCGGCTCATTTATGAAGAGCCCTTTTGGAAAGGAAGTGAAGGTGAAGATAAAGAAGCATCATCATAAGCATGATGATGAAGATGAGAAAGAAGATGAAGAGAGGGTTGTTGAGGATTCAGAAAGAGAATCTGAGAAGGAGAGAAATGCTTACACTGAGCATAAACTAACGAAGAAAAAGAAGAGAGAATATGAAGAGGACGAGGAAGACGAGGATGTGAGAAGAAAGACCAATTTTTAGTCTTCTGTTTTTTCTTCGACTTTTCCACGCATTGGGACGAAGAGCACACCGCCGTGGTATTCGCGTTCAAGAGAGGTGTCTGGACGCTTGATGAATCGGATAAGTTGCAAGGTTTCGTGGTAGTCACCCAGAGGGATGACGATTCTTCCGCCGACTTTTGTCTGTTCGACGAGGGGTTGCGGTAGGCGTGGTGCACCGCAAGTGACCATCACGGCGTCGTAGGGCGCAAACTCTTTCCATCCCTCGTAGCCGTCTCCGCAGCGGACTCTCACATTGGAGTACCCTAAGTTTTTGAGCCGTTCTACTGCCTGATAGAATAGAACATCGATGAACTCGACGGAATAGACCTCTGCTGCTAATAAAGAAAGGACCGCTGCCTGATAGCCACTTCCCGTTCCAATCTCTAAGACACGCTCGTTTCCTTTTAACTCCATAAGTTCACTCATCAGCGCAACTATATACGGCTGAGAGATGGTCTGCCCGCAGCCGATAGGCAGCGGCGAATCGTCGTAAGCGTTTTCTTTTACATTCTCTGGGACAAAAAGATGGCGTGGAACTTTGCTTAATGCATTGAGGACCCTGGCATCGGAGATTCCGTATCTACGAACAACATCCACCATTCTCTTCAATTGCTCGTGGTACTCTTGCTCTTCATTCATTATAAAAAATCTCGAAGGAAAACCTTGTTAAATTATACAAGACAGAAAACCAGTATCAATATGCTTTCCTTGGTCTCCAATGGTTGACAAATATGCATAGAGGAGAGTTTTTATAAGCACTCTAATGGCGGACCCCATCGACAAGAAGTCCTGTGATTACCGCATCACCGATGCGGTTCAGTTTCACCTCGACAAGGACTTCTTTTTCGCTGCTTCTCCGCATCGCATCTTCAATCGGTTTTCCTTTTCCTTCGGGAACAAAATAGGAATCAATGGGATACTGGATGCGATAAACATAATACCAACCTTTAAATCCTCCTTTTTCGTCTTGTTCCGTCATAGCCTCGCATTCTTTCACTTTCCCTCTGATGACAGCTTCGTTCTCCTGCAAAGCAGGAGGTTTTTCTGTCAGGCTCACGGGCACCCAGTATTTTTTCTCAGGGTGGGGGCGTAGTTTTACATAGACCCTGCTTTCCTTTTCGTAATACCTTTTCTCATCTAATTCTCTTGAGTCGAGTCTCGAAATTTCGTAATCAAGAATCACATAATCGCCTTGGAAGAGCGAGCGTGGGTCAACTGGAACGGTTTTGAGGTAGACGGTTTTGCCACCTGCGATGACGGAGTAACGATACACTGTGATTGAGATAAGGACGGTGAACTGCAAGATGACGGCGACGAAAAACGCTATTTTATTCATTGCGGATCCCCCCGACTGTTTTTGCCAGTTTTCTGGTCCCGCGTTCTATGAGGAATGCGGTGACGAGTAGGATTACGCCGCCGATGGTAAAGAAGAGCGCTCTGTCGAGGAACTCGAAAAACTGGTCGAAGTAGCGTGCGAGGATTGCTGCGATTAAGGAGAGTGAGCCAGCAGCGAGGACGGATTTACGCTGTTTTAAGACGCCCACAATGATGAAGAAAAGCGAGCCTCCGAAGAGTGCGATATTGAAGAGGATAAGGTAAGGAAGAGCCTCTTCCACCAACTCTCGCCAATATTTCCGCTCTGATTGGACGATTGCGTTAAAATATGGTATGGTGAGAAGAAAAGCGAGAAACAATGAGAGAGTGAAGGTGAAGAATCCCAATTCGTATGATGCAAGTTTGGGGCGTTTGGAACTGAAATGAAGGAGGATGTAGGACTTGACCAGTGTTATGACGGCGATGATTCCGAGAATGAGTGCAATGATAGGGAATTCTCTTCTGTAATAGTAATAGTAATTTGAAATTTCTTCAGAGATTATGTCTTTGAAGGAGAGAAGGAAGAGTGGTAGAAGCAGTAGGATTATCCGCTGGTATGAGGAATCGAAATCGGAGAATGTGGCGAGACGGCGGAAGAATTTGGGCAGATTAGGAGAGATAGAGTGGATGAAGCCTATAAGGTATAAGATTGCGCATAGGAAGAAGATGGAGATGAGGACAGGAAAGATGGGGAAGTCAAAGTTGTGGTAAAAGCGGTTTGCGATGATGAGCCAGATAATGAGTCCGTAGATTATGGCGATTAGGAGGGACTTTTGGCGGCGGAGATAGACGAAGGGAATCATTGTGGCGCAAAGGATGAGCGGATAGAAGAATTCTGCTTGTGGCGGGTCGCTTTCTGCCATACTGACAATCGTCCAGATGGTGAGAATTAAGACGAACAGGAGAGAGAAAGAGACATGCTTGTTTGCAAAGGGGAGAGGTAAAACTCCAAGTGCCCAGACAAGAACGCCTAATGGGAAGTTTGCACTGATGTGGAAGATTTGTGCGATGAGCCAGATGGCTGCACCGTATAAG
>JAOAAR010000012.1 GCA_026418755.1 Planctomycetota bacterium | reverse complement strand
GGTTAGGACAGGGGCATACACTTCGCCGCACATATTCACGCCGCTTGAGCGGATTCAGATTGACGGGGTGAATGTTGAGGAAGACTCTTTCTGCCGCGCCATTTCAAAAATCGCGGAAGTTGAAAAAGATGTCGGCAGAAATATCACCTATTTTGAAATTTTGACTGTTGCATCGCTTTTGTGTCATGCTGAAGCAGGAGTAGAGGTTGCCGCTTACGAGGTAGGAATCGGGGGAAGGCTTGATGCGACGCAGGTAGTCCACTCATCTGTTTCTATTATCACTAGCATAAGTTATGACCATATGGACAAATTGGGTAACACACTTGAGATGATTGCGAAAGAGAAGTGTGGAATCATAAGGAGAGGCGTCCCTGTCGTTTCAGCATCACAGGAGAAGGAAGCAGAAAAGGTGATTATGAGCAAAGCATATGAAATGGAGTCACCTTTATACATCGTTGGCGGCAATATCATAACGAGCGGGACTCGAAAGAATTTCTCTGTCTCCGTAGAAGGGAGGCTTTTTGAGAATCTGTCGACTCGGCTGCTGGGAAATTTTCAAGTTGAAAACTGTGCTTGTGCTCTTACGGCGGTCTATCTCCTTCACAAGATGGGACTAGTGCCGCAGATAGAGGATTCTGCCATAAGGAAGGCGATTGGTGAGACCTTTATCGGTGGAAGGATGGAAGTCTTGATGGAAAAGCCGTTGGTTGTTGTCGACGGCTCACACAACGGCGAATCTGTTGCTGCTGCCCTATCTGCGCTCAAAGAAGAGTTTTCTCCTGCGAGAATCCTTGTTCTTTTCGGCTGTGCTACTGACAAAGATGTAGTGCGAATGGCGCGCGCCATGGCTTCTGAAAGAGTAGATTCTGTTTTTGTAGTAGGAGGATTCAGTCCGCGCTCTTTCGCTCCTCACGAACTCGCAAACGCTCTCAAACATTATGGAAACCTGAATGTCCGTCCTTTTCTATCCGTCGAGGAGGCGGTTTCTGTCGCCTTGAACGAGGCAAAAGATTCCGATGCCGTCATTGCGCTTGGCTCATTTTATCTCATTCCAGATATCGTTCGTTACATTAAAAGAGGCTTATCGCGTGGAAAATAAAAGTCTGCTTAAGTAAGATGCGTTACGAGATAACACAATCAGAACAAACTTCTTGTGTAACTTCTCATACAGGACTTCTTTCAGAATGAGTTCACCACACCTTTTCCGAGGCAATTTTCCCCATTTGAAGCAACAGGGGAAAAATCACAACTAAGCTATTTCCTTTGACTTGTGTTGCTCTAACCTACAAGGGTCTTGATGGCACGCCTCTACTTTGTCAGTAGCGTGTCTCCAGCAACTGAATACTCTTCAGTATGCAACCTTCGCCCAAGATATTAAAGCCGAGGATGCTTCCTCCACCTGTCTCAAGGAAGAGGGGGCGTTGAGAGACTATCAGCACTTCTTTGCCGTCTAACAGGACCGTATAGGAGTTGTTTATGAAACGGGCTTCCACATCGTACCAGATTTCAGGATAGAGGGCAATCTTTGCACCTCTGACCGTTTTTGCTTCTCTTATCTGCGCGACGCCTTCGCCGCAGGAGAACTCAAGGTTCACATAGTTCTGGGCATCGTAGGGAAGACACACTACAAGTCCTGGAGAACCTTTGAGAAGACGGAACGAGAAGCGGAATATGTAGTCTCCTATGACCGTCTCTTTAAGAGAGACTCGACCTGCTTTTTCGCAGAAAAGAACTTTCTCTGGTTCATCTTCCAAATCTTTCACTGTCAGTTTTGTGGTGGTCGTTTTGAAGAACTTCGTATCCACGCCGTTGAAAAGCACTCTGTTGCGAGTCACGCGTGTCATGAACTGAGCCAGAGAGAAGAGGCGCTCCATTGCTGTTAGTCTATCATCTTTCTTTTGAGAGACCAACTCGTAAGCAGAGGAGATTTCTCCACGGAAATACCTAAAGGCTGCCTCCGCAGCGATTGCTTCCGTCGTCGTCCCCCCCAACGCCAGTCGAGCAAACTCGCATTTCTTCTCATAAGGCACATCATCCATAGAAACAGGAGGATTGCTCCCTATCTGTAACTCTTTCTCGTCAACTCTCTCCAGCACCCCCTCAAGAAGGATTCCTTTTACTGTCCGTAGTTCTATTCTTGTCCCTACCTGTTTTTTGAGGTAGTCGAGGTGAGCACTAGTAAAACTCCTTGCGGCGTCGAGATAGAACAGCATACTCTCCAACAACGTGCCGTGATTCTCTTTTATCAATCCATCTTTCAAGACCTCTTCAATGGATGTTTTTGCACCTTCATAATCTCCTTCCGCAGCCTTGCTGTATGCCTCGTCTAACGCCGCTTGCACCACCAGCCTCCGCACCCACAGTTTCCGCCTGAACTCCTCCCTTAGCCGCCAAATCTCCTTCTCAGCAGACTGCGCAAGACTCTTTATCCCAAATGCTTCAACCTGCCCTAACTCTCTTATCGCCTCCTCTATCTTTCCTTCTTTCACAAGTCTTTCCGCTTTTTCCTTTAGTCTTCCGAACCTCCCTTCAGCATCAACCAACACCGCATCGCGCATCTCACGCAGACGCCCCTCATACCGCCTTTGCTCAAACTCAGGCGGCATCCCCCGCTCAATAAGCGCGAGTGCATCCTTATACCTCCCTTCACCATACAACTGTCTCACCTCATTCTCCAATTTCGTCAGAAACTCCTCCGCCTTCAGCCTCATCCGCTCCAGATTCAACTTCTCCGCAGCCTTCTTCGCCTCTCCCCCAAGCGGATGCTGCAAATGTTTCCTCGCAAACTCTTCCAATCTCTTGACCACTTCGTCCACCCCAGAGGCATCCTGCTCCACTTTCTTAACACTCTCCTTCAACTCCTCCCACTCTCTCTTTATCCTTTCCTCTCTCACCCTACTTTCGTAATCGGAAATCCAGAGCCCAACTTTCCGAGAATACTCTCCTGTCGGATGCCCTTTAATAAACTCCTTGCAGCGGGAGAGTATCTCTTCATACTGTTCAGGGTTCTCCCTGTTAGTCAGCACAAAACTCTCCAGCGCCCTGAAAGCAACTTCGCTCTCAGACACCTTCGCCCCATCCTTTTCCGTCTCCCCGCCGCTCAAAAGAAGAACCAGCAATACGATAAGAACCACTACCCCTATGCCACCCAAAACTACAACGCCTGCTCTCTTCCTCATAACCTCAACCACTGTTTGAAGAGGAGGCTTCTTTTCTGTTTCCGCAACTTCCTCCGCCCTCTTCTCCTCAAGAGAAACTCTCTCAGAAGGTTTCTCTATCTCCTCTATTATTTGAGCCTTCTCCTCCTCACTCAATACGGGTGGCTCCTCTCTCGAAGAAACCTCCACCTTAACAGGTTTGTCTTTCTCTGGCTCCTCGTCTGCGAGTTTTAACTCCTCTTCCGGTAGCGGAGCCAAATCCAGATGATACTCATCTACCCCTCCCCCTTTCTCCTCATCAGTCACAGAGAGTTCGGCTCCCTCCAGCGCAGGCGACCTTGGCAACACTTTCACAGGTTGCGCAGGAAGTGGAATCTCGGATATCTTCTCCAACTCCAACCTCAACTCTTCTGCATTTGCATAACGCTGGTCAGGATGACGCGAGAGTCCTTTATCTACCAAGGAGCACAACTCCCTCGGCAACCCGTCCGTTATGTCGCCCAAGCACGGACGCCTCCCTTCCAGATTCGCTGCGAGAACCTCAATCGGGTCATCTCCCTTAAAAGGCGGCTCTCCAACCAGCATATAGAACAGAACTGCGCACAACGAGAACACATCGGAACGAGCGTCCGCAGAAGAATATGCTTTCATCTGCTCAGGAGCCATAAAGCCAGGAGGACTAAAAATAACTCCTGCTTCTCCAAACTTTGAACATTCGCTCGGGCGTTTGATAAAACCAAGTCCTGTGAGAACTGGACGGTTCTTATTCTCACTGTATATGATGGTTGTCGGTTGTATGTCACGGTGAACAATACCGGTTTTGTGAGCCAGAGCCATACCGCTGGTGATATGAAGAACATTTGCCACTGCACGGCGGACAGGAGGACGCCCCTCTCGCTCCATCCTCTCTCTCAGGTTCTCCCCTCTGACATAGCCGTGGCATACATAGAAATATCCTTCTGCTTGACCCACATCGTATATCGGCGCAATTGCAAAATGGCGCACTTTGGATGCAGCTGCCGCCTCCTTCAAAAATAACTTTATCAACTCCTTGTCTTTTGAGTACTCGTCCTTCAGAATGCGCATCACCACATCGCACTGATGCGCCTGCTGCCATGCCTTATATGAACGGGTCACAGCATCTTCGCCGATTTGCTCTGTGATTCGACACCCTGCCAGATTCGCCCCTATGAGCAAATCAGACTTTTTCTCTTTCTCTTCTTCTGTCTCCTCAGGCGTCTCCGCTACATAGACAGAAGCGCCACATATACGGCATTTGAACAAATCTCCTGAATAAGGGTCTGCCAGATTAAACTTAGACTTACAAGACTTGCAGACAAGAAGAGTCATTCCTTGTCTTAACAATACCTGCCTCACCTGCTCAATGCTTAAAATACCGCGTTCGACAAGGAGTTGCCCTAACGGCTTCCTCTCCCCCTTCTCCAACAGACTCTTCTGTACTCGAATGCACTCAGAAACAACTACCGGAGAAGCAAAGCCTAAAACCACCACCAACTGACCAAATTGCTCTTCGCTTCGATTCTCCTTCATCGCGCCTCGCTATTATCCCGCTCTTCTCACATCAACCCTTCTTCACCCTCGCCTCCATTATCTTACCAGGCTTGAATGTCACCACCTTCCTCTTGGGGACCATTACTTTCTCTCCTGTGCGAGGATTTCTCGCTACACGCTGCTTCCTCTCCTTCACCTCGAACACTCCGAAGTTGCGCAACTCAAGCCGCCCTTCCTTCACAATCTGTTCAACCATCGCATCCAAAGTTTCCTGAACTACCTCCTTCGCCAACAACTGGGAAATGCCACACTTCTCAGTCACCCATTTTACAATCTCTCTCTTAGTCATCCTTCTTCACACCTCCAAAAGATGCCTTAAAAGCCTTAGCTGCAATCACCCTTTCTATCTAATCCTCCGCTTTCTGTCAAGAAAAAATCTCATATTACAAAAGTCCCAGAATCTTTTCCGTCTCAACATATCTCCTCACAAGGTCTATCGCAGTAGAAATCTTGGATTCGTCCGACGGTGAAATCTTCAAGTCAATGCCCTTTATCAGCGATGTGGTCGTATAAGAATCCTCTTCCACACTTATTACCGGGAACCGCATCTTCTTCAACACCTCAAGTACTTCCGGAGAGGGAAGCATTCCTCCTGTCAAAACAACTCCTGCAATATCCAATTTTTCCGCAGAGACCAATCCCCTTATTATCACCGAAAGCAGCAAATCCGCTCTGTCACCTCCTGTCACAATCAGAGTATTATCCCTCAATCTTGCCAACGCTCCTTGAGCGCTCATCGCACCTATCTGAACTGAATGGATGCGGTTTGAAAGAAACTTCTCCCCCAAAATCAATCGTCCTCTTGTTCGCTCCAACACCTCCATCATTGTTGGCATATCCAAACCCTTGTTATGAGGAACTACTCCTAACAACCTCGTCCCGAACCGCTCCAATACCGGTGCACAGATTGTCTTCACTGTTTCAAACTCATGGGAGCGTACTTTGTTGAAAACTACTCCTATTACTTCGACTCCATATCCTTTGAAAAAACCCACATTTAGCGCCACTTCGTCTAAAGGATGCCCAATCCCACCAGAAGTCACCAAAAGCACCTTCGCACCTAACTCCTTTGCAACTCTCGCATTTGGTAAGCCGAAAATCGAACCCACTCCTGCGTGCCCTGTCCCTTCTATTAAAACAAAGTCTTTGTCCCTCGCCACTCTCTCAAACGCCTCCTTCACATTCTCCAATAACTCCTTCTGCTTTTTCTCCTCGAAGTATTCCTTTATCGAATCTCTATCAACCGTTACGGGGCTCATATCCTGGATGTGGGCATGGATTCTGTGCGTCCGTGCCATTAGAAGAGCGTCTCCGTCCACCTCGTAACCTGGTGCACGTACATCCTTCAAACCTAATGGTTTTATGTAGCCGACTTTGTTGAACTTCTCTGCAAAGAACGCCATCAAGCCGAGTGAAATCAAGGTCTTCCCATCGTTCATCTTCGTCGCTGTTACATACAACCTCTTCATCTTTCTCCCTTCTGTTAACCCAATACCATTTTGATGGCTTGTTTGGGGCATTCGTTTGCGCAAATGCCACACCCTTTGCAGTACCTGTAATCAATACCACTCACCTTCCCATTTTTTAACAGAACCGACATATCAGGACAAAACAGATAACATCGAAAACATTGGTTACATTTTTTTTCGTCCCATATAGGCTTGTATGTCCGCCAGGAGCCGGTCTCATATTTTACAGAGTTCCCTGCTTCAGGAACAATACCTGCTATCGGCTCATTCTCCCAACGCCTGCATTCCTTCATTGCTACCCCTCCTTCACTTCGGTGTAAGCCCGTTCAAGCGCCCTTATGTTGCCTGCAACAATCTTCTCTCCGAACTTTTTCCCGAACTTTTTCCTCACATCTTCTTTGAATCCGTCGAGCCCGAGGATTCCTGTTGCTCTCACAAGAGCGCCCATCATCGGCACATTTGGAATCGAACGCCCCAACTCGTCAATGGCTATTCCTGTTGCATCTATCACATAAACTCTGTTCTTCTTAACCCCGAGAGCCTCTTTTATCTCTTTGGGGCTCTTTCTGCTGTTCACGATGAAAATCGTTTCTTCTGTCACCCCTTCTGTCATAGGCACATTTCCTACGAGCGTCTCGTCCAGAACAACGACCACATCAGGCGCCGTAATCGCGCAATGGACTCGAATCTCTCCTTCAGAGATTCGAGTGTAGCCTCTTGTCGGCGCACCCATCCTCTCAGGTCCGTATTCCGGGAATCCCTGCGCAAATTTACCCTCCGCAAGTGCAACATGAGCAGCCATCTGCGCCGCCGTCTTCGCACCCTGCCCACCCCGCGCATGCCAGACTATTTCAACCATCCTCTTTTTTATCTTTCTTCCCTCCAATCCTTCTCCAACTCATATAGTATAGTCAATAAAGGAACTCTCTTCAACCAAATTCGACGCTTGAAAACTCAACCAACACTCAAACCTTGAAATGCGTATGATTGAATAACATAAGGAGTTTTTTATGAAGAAGCAAGGGCTTGCGTTGATTGAACTGATAACTATAATGGCGACTTTCCCCATTGCCGTTATAATCATCATCCCAAACATCCTAACTTCGAAAATTGCGGCGAATGAGTCGGCAACAACCGCCATCTTAAAAACACTCTGCACATCAAACGATAAACCCCCAGTAGCAGGGTGGGATGGTTCTGAGTGGAAGCCTTCAGATTCAGACGAGCCACCTGAGGAGCCAAAAGAAAGCGATGCCATTATCCTTGCTGATTTCGAAGGCTCTCTTCCTAAGAACTTCAAGGCAACAGGTGTGGAGACCAAGCATGAAACTGACGAGAAAGAAGCCGCCGTAGAAGAAGGATTTCTTAAGGTTATTGTCCCCAAAGAACGGAAAGAGATGCCTAGTTTACGCTTAGAACTTCCTGAAGAACTTGACCTTTCATATTACCATTCACTTTCACTGTACATAAAAGCCGCACCGAAAAGCGAACCCTGGAGATTCCGCTTTCTTGCGCTCGACGAGAAAGAGAGACCAATCTTTCAGCGAGTGTTCACTGTTGACACTGGTCCTGTGTGGACACGGCTTGATTTGCCGTTTCCTCTGTGGCGCTGGGGAAATAACCAATTAGGAGACTGGTCTGAAGTCCGAACCCTATCATTAGAAGTTGAGAATGGAGAGGGCGAATTTTTCCTTGACGAAATAATACTCTTTGCTGGAAAGAACAAAGGCAAAAGCGCCTTTCTTTCCTCCAACTTGTTGCTCTTAATAGCATTTCAGAGTAAGAAGCCTCGCTTTCTGATGAAGGATGGTTTCCTGATTGCTACCGATGCAGTTGAGAAGTTCTCAGACGAAGACCTGAGGAAGATACTTGACAAGGTGAGTCCGATTCGTGACTGGCTCAAAGCGGTCTTCAAGAAATCGTGTCGGCCGTTTGGTAAAGAGAATCCTGTCTCCCTTCTGATATTCGAACAGCAGTCTGATTTCGAGCAATTTTATAAACGGCTTGGGCTTATCTGGCGCGCCTCAATCGAGCCTCCAAAAGCAGGTGGCTACACCGTTCAAGACATCTCTGCTTCAACATATAATGAGAAAATCGGTGTTGAACGCCCTGTTTATTTTCACGAACTCGTCCACGCAGTCATCGCTCGGGAACTCAGAATCATCGTGGGACACCCCCGTTTCTCATGGCTTCAGGAAGGAATCGCCAATTATCTGCAAATCTGCCTCTATCCTGAATCAATCAAGCGCGAGACCTACATAACCAATTTTTCAAAGCCCATCTCAAAAGACGGGAAAACCTTCTTTAAACCGCTTGAGCAACTTCTTACAAAACCTATCTCGATAAACAACTACGCTCAACTTGCAAGCCTTATCGCCTTCCTTCTGGAAAAACATCCTGATTATCTCGATTCAATAGCCTCAAACCTTGTCGACGGCAAGGAGATTCCTCAGATTCTTTCTGAACTCGGAACCAGTTTTGAGAAGTTAGAAGAGGAGTGGATGGAGTGGGGAAAGCAGGCATTCTCTCCCAATTCAAAACCTTCTGATGGTGAAGAGAGAATCTTCCCTGTCCCCGAGCAGTGGAAAGCCCCCACCGTTCCTACACAGAAGGAGAAATAAGATTCCAGAACTCTCATAATTCGCCGTGTAGATTTGTTAAGTTATCTCACATCATATAAAAGGAGGGTCTCCTGTCGTTGAAGATGTGATTGCGTTTTGTGATTTGCTTGTCAAGCGCATCTTTTGGTTGAAGTTCCACTACCGCTGCTTTCTCCTCCTCTTCGCCAAGTTGGAGTAGAATCTCGCCCTTTGGTGAATAGATAATTGAACCACCTGTAAAACGGAGTTTTTCGCCCTTTATTCTGCTCTCCGTTCCTGTCCTGTTCGCCGTAACGGTGAACACTCGGTTTTCGACCGCTCTTGCGAACATCGCACGCTGACAGTATGGAAGAACAAGGTTGGCACAGTGAGCAAGCATCTGCACACCTAAAAGTGCAAGTGTTCGCGCTGTCTCAGGAAACATCCAATCGAAGCATATCATCGCGCCAATCTTTACACCTCGGAACTCAAAAACCTTCGGCGACTCATTGCCGGAATCAAACAACTCTTTTTCACGGTCAAAAAGATGAATCTTGCGATAAACCCCCAACACTCCATCAGGAGCAACCACTGCCGCAGAGTTGAAGAGACCTCCGTCTCTTGTCTTTTCCGCAAAACCTGCCACAAGCAACGCATCTTTCCTTTTAGCGATTCTTATCAGTTCTCTGATCGTAGTTCCATCGTTTGAACTTTCGGCTAACGAAGCGAGTTCTTTACGGTTCTTGAACTGATAACCTGTGGCGAACAGTTCAGGCAGAACAAGGACATCGAATTCCACTTTCTCGATGTGCGAAAGGAGATGTTTAATGTTCCGTTCCTTGTCGCCGAATACGGGAGCATACTGAAAGACGCCCACTCTCAAACCTGTTTTTCGTTCTCGAGTTTTAGCCATAGTATGCCCTTCTCTTTTCAGCGAGAATGCTTATAGGTGGCGGCGAGTTTCTCAGCGGCGAATCTGCGTTTTACAAAGGATGCTTTGCTGGAGTCAGTAAACAGGAGCGCCTGCGGTTCGCAGAACGCCACACACATCGGCTCGCCGTCGCACAGTTCGCATTTGAATACTTTGTTCATTTGGGCATTATAGCCAATTGCGCCGAATGGACAGGCTTGAACACAGATGCGGCACCTGATACATTTTTCGTTGTTGATTTTGAGAGCACCTGTGGCGGAATCGCGAGAAATCGCACTTACAGGGCAGACAGCCGCACAGGGCGCATCCTCGCATTGCTGGCAGACAACAGGAATAGCAGTCCCCTCAGTATCCCATTTGACGACCTGAATACGTGCTTTGGTAGGGTTCGTCACCCCTTCATTTTTGACGGAGCAAACCATCTCGCAGAGGCGACAGCCCGTGCAACGCCCTATGTCCACCAGAATCATCTTCTGCACTTCCAAGACTCCATTTTTCAAGCAGACGATAGACTTATACCCCAAAAGAGGTGGTTGGTCAAGTGAAATACGCCTATAATGCTTGCAAAGAGAGCGCTCCTCGGCTTTTGAATGAAAACCCTTTAAGGAATGGAGTAGTAGCGAGAGGTTTGCCGCTTAAGAGAACGAAAGGAGCAGCGCGACGCAGATTCACTCCGACCTTCTTCAAATCCGAAGAGGTTTTCATCAGAGCCTTTATTCGAGCAGTCAAGAGCCTCTTCGCTGTTTTGAGACCTATGCCAGGGACGCGGAGGAGTTCTTTTTCAGAAGCGGTATTAATATCAACGGGGAACCATTCAGGATGGGCGAGTGCGGCTGCGAGTTTGACATCAGTATCGGTCGGAAGATTACTTCTGTCGTCGAAGACAAGGTCTTCGGTTCTGAATCCATAGAGGCGAAGCAAAAATTCTGCCTGATATAGGCGAATCTCACGGATGAGTGGAGTCGGAGACCTATCCTCAAGAGGAGTGTTTTTGATGGGATAGAATGCGCTAAAGTAGACTCTGTCCATCGAGGTTTGGGTGATGAGTTTTTCAGCAGTCTTCAGAAGTTGGGAATCAGTTTCGGAAGTTGCGCCGACGATAAACTGGGTAGTATGAGAGCGAAGGCGGAATTTTTGAGAGGATGCAAGGCGAGCGATAAAATTTGCGCGCCTTGCTATATCCTCCTCAAAGTTCTTGTTCGGAGCAAGGGACTTCAAAGAAGACTGTTCCGCCGTTTCGAAGTTAATCGACATTCTGTCGGCGAATTGCGCACCTGATTCGATGAGATGGAACGGCGCACCGGGCAGCACTTTCAGATGGATGTAGCCGTTGTAGCGGTATCTTGTGCGGAGGATTTCGCAGGTAGTAACCATCTTTTCCATCTGCATCGAAGGTGATACGGAAATAGCAGATGAGAGGAAGAGCCCTTGAACGAGCCCTGCCCTGTTCATCTGGGAAAACGCTCTGGCAAGTTCCTCAGGAGAAAGAGAAACATCAGGCGCTCTGCCTGCGCGGTTGGCGCAGTAGGCACAAGCGTTGATACAAGCGTTACTCATCAGAATCTTCAGGATGTGCGTAGTACGCCCGTCAGGAAGTGAAACCGGGTAAATCCAGCGTTTGAACCTGTCGAGAGGGTCAGGCTTTCTACCTCCTGCAACGCAAGAAGAAAGACAGACATCAAATTTCGCTGCCTCCGCCAGCACCTCTAACTTTTTCTCCGTCTCCATACCGCCCGTCCGAACTGGTTACCCCCTATTATATCGTCTTATGGAATGAGCAGAGGAGAAAAAATTGGAGGTTAGAAGCGGAGAACGGATTGAAAAACTTGACAGTAGTCCTCTTTTTGAAGAGAATGTTAAAAAAGAGCGAAAGGAGTTGTAGATGAAAGTAAAGATACGAAAATCGAATGTGAAACAGCGCAAGACAGGCTTTCTTGCGCGGATGAAGACGAAATCAGGCAGGAAATTGATTGCCCGCCAGCGGCGGGAAGGTAGATGGAGATTGGGAACTCAAAAAAGGAAACGAAAATAGCCGAACCAGTCGTATACACACTCGGAACAAGCAACCGTTCCATCGAGGAGTTTGTTGCTCTTCTGAAGAAGTGGAAGATTGTCTGTGCCGTGGATGTGCGTCGCTTTCCCCATTCCCATTTCTCACATTTCAACAAAGACGCCCTTCTGCACCATTTAACGGCAGAAGGAATAGAATACGCACATCTGGGAGACCCGCTTGGGGGCTACCGAAAGAGAGGTTATATAAGACACACGAAGGGAAGAGAGTTTAAGCGAGCATTGGAAGCGTTGAAAAGAATGGCAAGGGAAGGGGCGCTTTGTATCTTCTGTGCAGAGCGATTGCCAGAGAGATGCCACCGCAGGTTCATCGCAGACTCTTTGAGCCGTGAAGGATGGCAGGTCACTCACATCATCTCTACAAACAAGACTCGCTGTCCTTCGCAGCAAAACCTTCTATTCCTCCGAAAGACTTCAGAGATAAGAGAGAGATAGAAGAAATAATAGAAAGTGACGATGAGAAACTTGCCACGACAGAGTCAGCAGGCAACAAATAGGGCACCGTAAGACCACCGTTGGGTTAGTTGAAAGCAGGAGCCTCCATCAATTTTCGTTTTCTCAACAGCAAAGACTTTGAAGTGTGATTGAGATTATCAAACGACTGAGCGTGAAAGATTGCAAACCCAGAGTTAATGGAGAGAAACTGGAATAACGCATCTCTATTTTTTACCGCAGTGAGAGGAACGGAAAAGTTTCTCATCAAGAGATGGAACAGCACCTTTAAGTGAAGAGAGAGGTCCGAACATAACGACTGCAAAACTGGAGCAGCCAACCCCGAAGGTTCGCCAGGGCATAAAGAGAAGAGGAAGCATCTGTTTTTCATCTTTGAGGAAGAGCGCATCCCAACCTGCTAATAACTGTTTATGATGGGGTTCTGACTGACGCCAGGCGTCTAACGCTTCTGAGGCATCTTTTCCTTTGAACAAGTTTTCGCCGACGAGGTCTGCTTCATAGGCAGCCACGAGGGCACGTCTGTTAGGGGTTGAATGCTCTTTTACAGGAGAGATATGACCGAAATATCCCATTTTTTCCATTTCGAAGGAATGGGACTTGGCGGCTTTGCAGAGGCGCAGGTCCAGTTCAAGTGGCATCCTTCCCAATGCCATCCTATAGTCGTTGATTTTTTCACACAAAGACTGCTCTTCCGGAGAGAGTTGTTTCATCACCTCTTTGTTTGCGGAAAGAATCACTTCAGAGACTAAAAGAAGGAAAACTCTAAACCTCCATCCGCTTGTCTTTTTCGCAATTTCCCAACCATCTTCTCTGAATCCCGCTTTGTAAAGGAGTAGCCCATAAGCGCAAGTAAACGAATCTTCATCGGAACGGGGGGGAAGTTGCGTGGTAGACTCTCCTGTCTTCCCTTCCAGTTTGGACAAAATGGAGAGAATTTTTTCTATTCTTTGGGACAATTGGCGGAATTGAAGGATTAACTCTTTTGCGTTTTCAGTGCTTATTGTCTTTATTGGTCGTAACTTGCGTTTAAGAAGAATCGCATAATACTTGTAGACTTCAAGTGTTCTGTCGCTTGAAGAGAGTTTCTCCTCTCCTTCGCTGAGGTAGACTTCCTTGAGAGCCGAAAGACGCGCCTCTTCCCACAAATCGTTCCATCTTTTCAACATCTGTTCATTTGAATCGCTTTCAATGCCTGTCCGGAGAAGAATCTCCTTCCGCAAGTTTTTTAAAGTTACTGTATCGGTTGAGAGAGATGCCTTTAGTGCCTTTATAGTTTCTTCTCTTTCGCTTGCTCCAAGCGAGAAGGGGTCAAGGGAGTTATCCAGAATCCGCTTCACCAACTCGTTCTGGGTGTTGTCCAATTTTTCGGATGGTCTAAGAGTCTCTTCTTGGTAAGGGATGTCCTCCCCATTCTTTGTCCAACCTTCTTCTCTTGTGAATTTAAATCCGAGTTTTTTGCGTGCTTCAAAGTGATTAGGGTCAAGGATTACAGATTTTTCGAACTCTTCTCTTGCATAATCACTCATCTTCACTTTTTCGCACCAGAGACCCAACTGATAGTGAGATTCTGCATCATCTTTGTCAAGAGATTTCAACCTGCGCCAGTATATCTCTTCGAGTGTGCCGACTTCTATTTTTTCTATTTCGTGCGTTTGTAGAATGGTTTTCACACCCTTAGCAGTTATTACCACTATGTACTCATCGTTTCTTTCTGCAACCTCTCCCACTACGACGCCGCCGTTGCTGAGATAGACAACATCTGCGCTTAGCGGTGCGCAAAGGGTAACCATCGCCGCAAAAAGTATCCAGAACCTACTCATAACATATACTCTCTTTCCATTTATAACATATACAGGTTTTTGGGACAATCTGTCACAAAGTTGTAAATGAAGAATCAAGGCTAAAAAAGAGGTTTTTGGCTTTATGTATTGGTCGTTATTCGTTGTAGAGGTGCTGGTTGGACTGTGTTACGCGGCTATGAGGCGGAACGCTTTTTGTAAGCCAAACATTGCCGCCGATGACAGAGCCCCTGCCGATAGTGATACGGCCAAGGATAGTGGCGTTTGAGTATATGATGACATCGTCTTCGACTATAGGGTGGCGGGGGATTCCTTTAACGGGCTTGCCGTATGAGTCGAGGGCAAAACTTTTGGCGCCGAGGGTGACGCCTTGGTAGATTTTGACTCTCTTGCCAATGATGCAGGTCTCGCCGATGACTACCCCTGTGCCGTGGTCAATGAAGAAGGTATCACCTATTTGGGCACCCGGATGGATGTCAATCCCCGTAATTGAGTGAGCATATTCAGTTAACATCCTGGGAATGAAAGGAACTTTAAGGAGATGAAGTTCATGGGCGATGCGGTAGTTAGTGATGGCGAGAATACCAGGGTAGCAGAATATGACTTCAGATGGACTTGCGGAGGCAGGGTCGCCTTCATAAGTTGCTCTCACATCTGTGGCGAGAATTTTTTGAATCGCTGGGAGTCGCCCCAAAAACTCTTCGGTTATCTCTTCCGCGGAAGAGTTGCAGTCTTCACATCTTTTATCGGTATCATCCTTCTTGCAAGCGAAACAGATTCCCCGCTTAATCTGTTCTTTAAGAGCGTGTCTTAGCCAGTCCAGTGTGGTTCCAATGTGAAAGCAGGCGGTTTCAGCGGTCAGTTCCGAGGCGCCGAAATAACCTGGAAAGAGAACCGCTCTTAAAGATTCTGCAATTTTTATCACTGTATCCCTGGAAGGAAGAGGTTCTTCCATATCAGGCATCCCAAGGCGCATCCAGTGGTGAAGAGTCTCGTTTCGGCATAATGCTTTTGCCAGTGTTTCCAGACTGTTCCGACCTTTTCCGTAGTCTCTTCCCCTCTTTTTTCCACTTTTCTTCATCTCCATTACTCCTCTTTGTCAAACAATCTGCTTGGATGGATTTTGACTGTTGCAAACTCCTCTGTCAAGAGAAACTCTGGTATTGGTTTTCCTGAGAGCAGAGGAGAAACCGAGAAGCAGCCAGAAGGGAACGGCTTGATTTATGGTCGCAAAAGAGAAGAATTGTTCAATACAATAGCCGAAGATGCCAACCGCAAGACCTGCGCAGATAGAAGGTAAAGGGTCAGCATCAGAAAGAAGGGAGCAAGAAGAAGCAGCAACATGCCTGAGAAGGGTGAGTACTGACAGAATAACAAGCGTTATGTAAAGAACTGCCGCAGGGATTCCGCAGTCGTATGCGATTTGAAGGTATTGGTTTTCGGCGCGGTCATAAACTGCAGGGGTGACATTCCCTCCTTTCTCTTTTATCCTCTTTTTTATTCTACTGTCCTGACGGACAAAGTTTTCCTGTCCCCACCCCAGAAGAGGATGTTCAAGAGAGGCTTTTGCCGCCACTTCCCACACCAGAGGTCTGCTGCCGACGAAGGTAGTCTCCTTTTCTCCTGTTTGGTAGGAAGA
>JAOAAR010000131.1 GCA_026418755.1 Planctomycetota bacterium | reverse complement strand
CTATTCCCGGGGTGAAGGTAAACACGGAGTCGAGAGTAAAAGGTTTTATATCGCTGAGCAACTCTTTGTCAAGAGAATCGGTCGCAACAGGTAGTTTGAAGGCAGAGGTGTCATAGCCTGTGCCGACGGTCACTTTCTGGGGAGGAATCTCAAATTTCGGAATCTCTGCCTCTTGGGCAGGCTTGTCGGGCTTCTCAGAAGAAGTACTTTTCATCGGCTCGTCCGCGTAGACGGACAGAAAGGAGAGCATAAGGACCCAAACTGCTGCAACAAGCACTTTAAACATCTTACACCTCCTTAAAATACAATCCTTTTCTTTATAAACCCATAAACAAAAAAATTCTTCTTAAAAAAGTCAAAAACTATCTTCTCTTGTGTGGAGTTATAACCATTTTCGTGAGCATGCTTATGAGAGGCAGCGCCTCGTCTTCGGCGAAAAGAAAAGCAAACGGAGAAGGGGTAGCGATGGCAGGTACTGCCGCAGGGAGGAGTTTTCCGTTGTAAATGAACACATCATCTTTTCTGCCACCCTCCTTGCTAGGAATGTCCAGGATTGCCAATGGATGATGGACGACAAGAATGAGGTCACCAAAAACATCTGTAGCGAGAAACTCTTTCTCCTCTTCTTTGTCCAGCAAGACTCTTGAGCCGATGAAGACCCAGCCGTCGCGCTCCAGTGTTCTATGAGAGACGGTGCTGTAAATGAAATCTTCCGCACAAGCGCTTCTTTCGGTTCCGTCTGGCTCAAGCCAGTGACAGAGTATATCCACAGTGTCACCTTTCAGTTCAATTGCTTCTCCCTCTTTGAAAACTCCGCGTGCAGGTTCCATACCGATAAGAAGTAGCGCCAACCAAAGGTCGTATGGATTGATTCTTGTGACCGAGACCGCCTCGTATCCACGATGTTCCAACTTCCCGATAGTGCTCGAAAGGAACACTTCAACGATTCCCCCCTTGCGCTCTGACTGATGGAACAGTCCGAGGAATTCTATCCGTTTATTCTTCACATCCACGAAGATAGGGAGAGGTTTTACCATCTCTTTCTTTTCTATTCCGTATGGTGTCGGCGCCTCCATTTCTGTGGCAAGGACGATAGTGTCAGGAATGTTGCCTTTGAACTCTTTTTTTAATCGCATAAGCGCTGCCTCGGCATACTCTTTCTTCTTTTTCAGCGATTCTTCCTCTTGTTTATTGAACTCTTCCATCATCTTCTTCTGGCGCATCTCTTCTGCTTTCTCTGGGTCTGTCACAGGCTCATTCTCGAGATGGACTATTTGAGAACCGGCAGGAGAGATTTTGGAGGAAGCGACTCTTATAGAAACGGCAAGTGCGGCAACGGAAAGGAGAAATGCACCAACACTGAAGAATAACTTCAACTCTTCTTTCATGCCCATCTTGTTGCTCCTTTCTCAATCGCTTTCAGCGCTTTCTTTACGGCATCTTGCGCATCCTTTGCCTCAATATATTCTACACCGCTTAGCCGATTTTCTTCAAGTCTCCAAGAGAAAAGCGAGATGACAGGAATTCCTAATTTAAGGGCAAGTGCAATCTCTGAGAGAGTTCCGAGTCCTCCGCCCACCGCTATGGCGGCGTCCGCTCCTGCAACAACGAGGAAATTGCGCGCTTCATTCATTCCTGTAGGGAGGGCAAAATCAACGAACGGGTTTGCGTCCGACTTCCGTCTTGACGGTAGGATGCCAACGACAAAGCCGTTATTTTTTTTTGCACCACGCGCTGCCGCTTCCATAACACCGCCAAGTCCTCCGCAGACAAGAATGCAACCTGCCTGCGCCACAATCTCGCCAATCTGTTCAGCAGCGGACAATTCTTCCTCGGAAGCATCGGATGCTCCAATCACTGCAATCACATATTTTGGCAAGAAAATTTATCCTTTAATCAGACTTAAAAAATTTCTCATCTTCAGTCTGGTAAGAGAGAATCTCTTCTTTTGAAAAGAAGATGGGAATCTCGTAATCTGCAGTTTTTTGCGAATCGGAGCCGTGAACAATGTTAAACTGTCTTGAAAGAGAAAAATCTCCGCGGATTGTTCCTGGAGGTGCATCAAATCCAAAGGTAGGTCCCATCAGTTTTCGGGTCACATCAATGGCAGATTCGCCTTCCAGAACCATTGCCACAATAGGACCTGAAGTGATGAAGGAGACGAGAGGTTCGTAGAAAGGTTTACCTTTATGGACGGCGTAATGATGCTCCGCTTTCTGGCGGCTTAAGACGAGCATTTTTAAGGCAACAATCTTCAACCCTTTCTCTTCGAAGCGGTTAATGACCTTACCTATGAGGCGGCGCTTCACCCCATCAGGCTTTACCAGAACCAATGTTCGCTCCACCATAAATTTCTCCTTAAACTTTACTTTGTTTTCGAGTAATTGGCGCTGATGCAGATGGCTGTGATGTCATCGTCTTGCTCTTTAGGCGTTGTAAAGTCGTATAACTTACGCAAGACAGTCATGACCACACCGCGCGGTGACTGCATCTCTTCTCCTGACAGCGCGTCAAGAAGCCGCTTTATTCCGAATTCCTCACCGTTCCTTCCCTGGGCTTCGACGATGCCATCCGTGAATAGGAAAAGATAGTCGTTCTCATTCAGTTCAAGCGTATACTCTTCTAACGCTGCCTCGAAAGCGGCTCTGCTTGCCAGTCCTATACCCAGCCCTCGCGTGCTAAGGGTCGTAGGTGGAATCTTCTTTCGCGGATTGAATTTGATTGGCAAAGTATGCCCTGCTCTCACAAAAGTGAATGTCATATTGTTTTCATCCAAAATGCCGTAAATGCTCGTCACAAAAGCGTTCTTTTGAAGTTCGCTTGATATGTCATCATTGCATTGAACCACAACTTTGGCTGGGGAGAACAAGATTTTCGCCCATATTTCGAATACTTTTTTCACCATACCGACCATGACTGCGGCGTCGATTCCGTGTCCTGACACATCACCTATGAGGACTCCTGTAAGCCCTTTTCCGAGGGGGATGAAATCAAAGAAGTCGCCTCCGATGATATCGCTTGGCATATAAAGAAATGCTGCTTCGAAGCGCTCCATTTGCGGAGGTTCTAACGGGAAGAAGGCTCTCACTCTGTCTCGGGCAGAGGCGAAAGCCTTTTCCCACTCCATATGCTGGAGTGCGTCTTTGCGGACAGAGAGGATATGGCGCGTCTGTTGCGTCACGGAGCCCCCTTTTTCGGCGGTTTCTTCTGGCAGTTCTGATATATCCTCGACTATGTTGAATCTGCCGTCCGAGTATGAAATCTGTATCATATCGCGCAGTCGGAGTGGAGGGTGAATGAGAAAGAATCGCCACCCTCTGGAGGAGACACGCTGAGAGACTGAACGCAGGAAGGAGAGAAGCGACACATCAATAGGAGAAAGGTCAACCATCTCCAATGCAACATCGCCTTTCAGAGTCGAAAGAATCTGACTCACTTTCTCCCCAACCTTTGGAGAGAACTTTCCTGATATAGTCATAATAGTGGTAGTTCCTTTTGCAAACACCTCTATTTTCGCTTCTTCTGAGGAGTAGGCGATTCTTCTGACTTTATCAGTATCGTCTACCAATTCTATCATCTCCTCAAACTGTTCAGTCCTTCGCGAGCCTCAGAGCAATTAGGGTCAATCTGGAGTGCGCGCTGGTAGGCNTTTTTTGCACCTTCTACATCACCGCTTAAGGATAGCGCCAGCCCCAAGCGCGAAAGGTAGTAAGTATTTTCAGGCTCGCAAACAACCGCCTCGGTAAGCGACTCGACAGCGCGTTCCCATTTATTAAGGTAACCGTAAATTTCACTCTGTAACTCAAAGAGTGAGGCTTTGTTGCTCACTAGTATTCTCTCATACTCCTCAAGTTGCTTATCTGTTTCGACTCTTACTTTTCTTCCGCTTTTCGTGAGGACCTCTTTATCGGCACTGCGAATCTGTGCACGCACATCAGGATTACGCACATTCGCTATCTCTGAATCGGTCCGAGCAATAGCAACCTCTGTAGCGCCGATGGCTCGTCTCACCAGTGCCTCCACTTCCGCCGATGCTTTCTCGTCTCTCAACGCAACATCTTTCTTGAGTTGCAAAAAGAGTGCACGAGCAAGTCCTTCATATGCAGGAGTGTAATTTCCATCAAGGAAGAGTATTGATTGAAACTGATGAAGCGCCTCCTTCCAGTTTCCCTCTGAAAGAGAAAGATTGCCTAAATGGTATCTTATCTCCTTGCGCATCCCTTCCGTCAATTTGTCCGAAAAGACGAAGAGCAGTCTATAAAACTCATCTCTCGCTTTCTCTGTCTCTCTGCCAACCAGGTATAGTAAAATTGCATAGTTGGCGCGCATTTTTACATCTCCTGGGGCTATTTCAACAGCCCGTTCGATGTTCCTGAGCGCCGCCTTCAACTCTCCTTCTGCCCACAGACGATACGCCTTACGGGCGTGTTCTTCAGCGAATTCTTGCTCTTGTGCGCTCACCGTCTGAGGCGCCAGTTTTTTGACCGCTTCATTCAAGAGCCTCTCTTCATTTGCCTTCCACCATTCCTGCCACCTTGAGAGCGCTTCAAGTTGGGCAGAAGGCTCTTTATCAGGGTCAAACGAAAAATCACACTTTGCCACCGCTACCAGCCGTTCGAAAGCGGTTTTCCGAACCTCTGCATCTTTCATCTTAAGAGCGTCGAGAAGTTGTTGAAACCCAATGTAGATGCCTGCGTCTGCAAGAACAACGGCTGCCACCAACCGCAGCCGCCCATCCTCACTCTTAAGCATCTTTACAATCTCATCATAACGGTGCATCCTGCTCACTACATTGACGCAGAAGGAACGCACATCAGGGAATTCGCTTTTATCCTGCGCAATGAACATAAAAAGCGGTACACTCGCCTCTCCCATTATGAGAAACACTTCTTCCAATAGTTGAATCTTTCCTGACGCATCGGATTGGAAGAGGCGGGCGTAGAAGTCCTTAATAGAAGAGAGAACTTTCGGTGTTATAAGAACATTCACTTCTGCAATCTTTAAAATTCTGTCCACCTCTTTCTGCGCCTTCAAGGAGAAAGTGTGCCTCTCTCTCCTCAAATAGTCAACCGCAAAGATGCCCATCTCAGTCAACCATTTTCTTGCTTTCTCTACAACAGTCTCATCATCGCTTGAGAGTTCCCCAACCGCCTTTCTTACACCCTCAAGTATGGGGTCAGAAAACTCACTCGCAACCGCCTTCTCTATCTTCTGCACCTCCGAAAGCGGAACCCTTACCTCCTGCTCCCTGCCTTCGAAATTCTGCTTTACAACAACCTCCTTCCTTTCATCATCAACAGTAACAGTTCCTGCCAGTTCAGTGTTGTCTTTCAAGAAAACTCTGTCTTGCGTCCGCGCAGGGCGCTTACTTTCACTGAATCTACACTCCTTCACCTCTCCTTTCAACACCATGACAGAGCCTAACTTCTGTCTAACCTTGATTGCAGGACCTCCAGTATCAACAATCTCTCCTCGCAATACCCGCCCATCTTTCAAGATCACCTCATCCTGCCCCTTCTCCTCCTTTTTAGAACCATCTTTAGGCTCGTCAGCGGACAAGAAAAGAATGATAAGGAGAAAAAACAAGAAACAGGCAAACTGTCTCATCAACAGAACCCCAAAATCAAACTCTTGAAGAGAGAAACTTCTAATTACCAAAATCGTGTCATAGACCTGTAACGGAAATTATTCTTTCCCCTTTCTCTTACTCTTCCGAGCCTTCCCTTTTTCTCGCCATCTTCCGATTTTCAAATAGTAACCAATATTCGCATTCGCTTCAATGTAAGGCTCAATCTCACCTTTACTTGAGGTGAGAATGGTCGTAACGCCGGGACCGTGACCGCTGACGACGCAATCCGAGTGAATGACTACGCCTACGCTGATGGCTCCCTTCTTGTATATCCTGCCATAAGAGTGGTCAGCATCAATAATCGCCACTATATCCCCAAACCGAAGAGTGTCGAGATGGAACTCTCTTACAGTCTCTTTGTCAAACATCTGAATATCGTAATCTCCCCGATATGTATGACTCGCCCCTAAGCCGGAGCCCATTATTCTCGCAGGAACGAAATGGGTCACTCCTACTCTTAATCTGCCTCCTTCTTTACCATCCGCTATCTTCTGGAGGAGTGCAGGTTCTATGTTCATAACCTTCACATCAGGGAAGTCAAGGAGCTGTCTCT
>JAOAAR010000130.1:5916-6192 GCA_026418755.1 Planctomycetota bacterium | reverse complement strand
GAAAATGAATCCTGTAGACGGAGCGGAATGGTTTGTTTATAAGAGACCGTTTGTTCCGTTGAATTTCAGTGTGAAGCCGCCTGAAGAAGCAGAACTTTATCCACCCCAATTGAGCGCTACCCTCGAGGGAATAAAGGTGAAACTCTCGTGGACAGATAGCGGAGAGAACAAGAATGTGAGGATTCTTGTTTATAAACTCCTGCGCAAGGGTGAAGATGACAAACAGTTTAAACTTTTACGGGAGCTTCTTCTTCCGCAGAAGGAATATACCGACGA
>JAOAAR010000130.1:0-5906 GCA_026418755.1 Planctomycetota bacterium | reverse complement strand
GTGTATAAGAGACAGCATACAAACTGGTGACCACGGCGGAATTGGACCCAGAAAAACGGTTTATCAAATGGAAGGTGCCTCTTGTGGAGACCAAGACGGCGACGGTGGAATCAGAAGAGAAGAAAATAGAAACACCGTTTCCCTATGCTATAAGACTTAAATGGAGGATGCCCACTACTGGTAAGTTCAGATTTGATGTGGAGCCAACATTAGGGGAAGGGAAAAAAGCGGAGCAAGAGTTGGCTATTGGAGAAGAGTTGTTCATCAAAGATAAGGATGGGAAAGATAAGGGTATTGGCTATAAACTCTCCGATAAAACTCCGAAAGAACAGGACGATTATGTGATAATAGAGCATATCAAGTCGGGACGCAAATGGAGAGTTGACAGGGCAAAGGGGATAGGTTCGCCGCCTCCCCCCACACGATTGAAGGAATAAGGAATGAGGGACAGACTATTCTTTTCGGTGACAACCTTGTGACATCTACTTTTTAACTTCTCTAATGTGTAGAGATTCATTGGGAGGTTTTTGATGATAAAAAGAGGTTTTCATTTTGGTTTGTTTTTCAGGTTATTCTGCATAGTCGGTTTGACTGTTTTCTTTCTGTTTGCTCTGACGGCTTGTGCCAGCACGCCGACGGTTGAGCAGCCCGAGCCGTTACAGTCCAAGCCATCAGGTGAAAAAGAGGATAAGCCATCTGAAGGAGTGAAGGATTCTGAGCGTCAAGGAGGAGCGCCTGTTGCTGATGAAGGGAAGAAGCAGGTTGATGAGTTTATGGGGCTGGATGAGCGCTCCCGCAAGGAGATGGCGGCGCACTACTACCGTGCTGGAGAGGCTCATTACAAGGCGGGAAGGTTGTTAGAAGCGGCGAAGGATTTGAAACTTGCGAAGGACCTCGACCCTACGAACGATGATGCGCATAAACTTTATATGACTGTTTTGTGGTTGTTAGGTGCGAGGAAAGGCGAGGTTCAGGATTACGCTCGTGATTTGATTGAGACGACAAGGGTCAGGATTCAGCAATTGCAATGGGAGATGGAGCGTGCCTATGTGGAGGGGCGCAGGCTTTTTGAGGAGAAGAAGTTTGAGGAGGCGGCCAAGAAATTTGAGAATGTTCTCGAGTTGATAAAGTGGGCGCCTTACTTCATTGACGAAAAAGGTTATGAGGAAGCGGCGAAGTTCTGGATTGACCTTGCTCGCATTGAGGCAAGAGCGAAGGAGACATTCCAGCGGGAACAGAGACTCAAGATTATCAAAGACACAAGAGATGCTGAAGAGCAGAAGAGGATGAGATATGTTCAGGCTACTATAGCCAAGAGCATTGAGGATGCGAATAGACTCATCAAGCGCGGCAGGTTTGAAGATGCGGAGATTTTGTTAAGTCAAATTCTTCAGATGGACCCCGGGATGGAGGAGGCGATTCGCCTCAAGCAATATGCCATTAGTGAACGGCATAGAACCAAGCAGGTCAGGAATGTTCAGGACCTCATCGAATACTGGGCGAGGGTTATTGAGAATATTCATCAGGCAGCCATTCCTTATCAGAAAATTCTCTATTATCCTCCTACTGAGGAGTGGGAGGTGATTTCGCAACGCACTGTTCCTGTTCTCGAAGAGTTAGAGAGGGAGCAGTCGCCGGCTGAAAAGATGATTCTCTCGAAATTGGACACAAACAAGATAACGGTGAATTTTAAGGAGACCCCATTTGCTGAGGCGATAGATTTTCTCCGTGATGTATCAGGGCTCAATATTTTCCTCACAGCGGATGCGAAGAGTGCTACGGACTCTGCTACTGTTACTTTACAGGTCAAGGACTTGCCATTAAGGAATGTTCTTGCTCTTGTTTTGCAGGTTGACCCGAACTTACGGTGGCTCATCAAATACGATGTTATATACATTACGACAGAGGCTCCAACAGAAGAGGAACTTTTCCTTGAATTTTACAGCGTTTCCGAGATTGTGATGAAGCCTCCTGACTTTAAGGGTCCTGAAATAGCGCTCAGGACAGGTGCATCCGATGAGAGCGGTGCAGGCGGTCCTACTCCTATTATACCTGTAGGAGATTCTGACGAAACTACAGGTGCAGGAGTTGAGGCAGACATGCTCCAGCAGTTGATTGAAAGGATTCTGAGTGAGCAGGAGCAGGGGGTCGGTGAAGTTCAGTATGGCAACGGTATCCTTGTTGTCAGGAAACCACTCTCTGCCCATCTTAAAATTCAGAAACTTCTCGAGGCTTTGAGGCGTACTGTTGGGATTCTGGTCACAGTTGAATGCCGGTTTATTGAAGTGCAGGACAACTTTCTCGAAGAGGTTGGAGTGAACTGGACAGGACTTGATAGAACCATCAACGACCTGACGGGTCCTGGCAGCGGGACGGTCTCTATTGGTTATCATTACATCAACGCGCAGGGAGACAACGAACTGCGCGGTTCGCTTATCACCGCTTATTCGCTTCCTGCAGGTGCGGGTTTCCCCTTTGCTATTACGAATGCGGGTGGGCTTGCTGTTCAGTGGATGTACACTGATGTCTTTCAAGTTCAGGCTATACTTGAGGCTGTTACGAAACGGCAGGAGGCGCTCGAACTGTTTGCTCCGCGTCTTACCATTTTCAATACCCAACGCTCCTATGTGATGGCGATGTATCAAGAGGCTTACTTACGCGATATCGACATCAACACTACGGGTCTTCCTACACTACAGCCTGTTATAGGGATCTTGAATCATGGTGCCATTTTCGAGGTGATGCCGATTGTTTCATACGACAAGAAATATGTTCTTCTTGAGGTGCGTCCTTCTGTTGCGCAGGATTTTACAGGCGTTATGGACAGGCCGAACCGTCATATTGTTCTTCAAGGAGGTCTTACTGATGTGATTGTTGAGTTGCCGTCGCTTACTCTTACGAAGATTCGTTCAACCGTTATATGTCCGGATGGAGGGCATATACTTTTGGCTGGGATGAAGGGGATGATGCATACGGAGTATGAGGTAGGGATTCCTCTCATTAACGATATACCGATAGTGAAGAACATTTTCAGACGGAAATACCATATAAAGGCACGCCGTTCACAGGTTATCCTCTTGCGTGCCGATATTACGATTTTGAGGGAAGAGGAGAAGCGGCTTTTCGGCAAGGCATCCTGGTAAGAGACTTCTCTTATTGATTGTTATTTTTAACCTCCTCGGGTTGCCGGGGAGGTTTTTATTTTTACCCCTTTTGTACTTATGGGAAGCGTGACGGTATGAGACCAGGATGCTCGGCTCTACTTGCGGTGGAAAAACTGGTCTGACGATGTTATAATTACGAAGAGATAGAGAGATAAAACTGTTTTTTATAAAGGAAAGGAATATGAAGAAAGAGGTGAGGCAGAAAGGGCAGTCTCTCGAACAGGTTATCAAGAACATAAGACAGAGGATGGGCGATGAAGCGATAATGCGGTTAGGTTCGGATTACAGGCGCAGTGTGGAAGTTGTTCCGACAGGTTCTATTTCTCTTGACATTGCGTTAGGGATAGGAGGTGTTCCTCGAGGGCGTGTGGTTGAGATTTATGGACCTGAGGCAGGAGGCAAGACAACACTTGCTCTTCACATAATTGCGAGTGCGCAGAAGTTGGGGGGGACGGCTGCGTTCATTGATGCTGAACATGCGCTTGATGTGAACTATGCGAGGCGACTGGGGGTTGATACAGACAATCTGCTTCTTTCCCAACCTGATTACGGGGAGCAGGCGCTTGATATTGCTGATTCTCTTGTTTCGACTGGTGAAGTGGATGTGGTAGTGATAGATAGCGTTGCTGCATTGGTGCCGAAGGCGGAGTTAGAGGGGCAGATGGGTGATATGTTTGTGGGTTTGCAGGCGCGGCTGATGTCTCAGGCTTTGCGCAAGTTGACTGCGAGCATAGGGAAGAGCAGGACGGTGATGGTCTTCATCAATCAAATAAGGGAGAAGGTGGGTGTAATGTTTGGGAATCCGGAGGTGACGACGGGTGGGAGAGCGCTCAAGTTTTATGCGAGTGTTCGTATAGAGGTGCGCCGCTTGAGTATCGTTAAGGTGGGCGAAGAGGCGACAGGGAACCGAGTTGTAGCGAAGGTAGTGAAGAACAAACTGGCGGCCCCGTTCAGAGAAGCGGAATTTGAAATCGTCTATAATCAGGGGATTGACTACATCGGTGATGTTTTGGATTGTGCTACAAAACACGGGGTTGTTTCTCGCAGTGGGGTCTGGTACTCAATAGAGGATGTGAGTTTGGGACAAGGGCGTGAAAAGGCGCTTCAGTATCTGAAAGAGCATCCGGATGTTCTCAAGAAGATAGAACAGAAGACGATGGAGGCGGTGGGCATAAGCCGGATATTGGGGGAGGGCGGGTAGCGTTGTGAGAGCGATAAAAGTAAAGTGCATTTCTTGCAAACGGAAAGTGCTGGTGCAGGAGTCACAGGCGGGACGGTGGGGGAGATGTCCGCACTGTAGTGAGAAGATGCGCGTACCACCTCTTGTTCTCTTTGAGATGGAAGGGGTAGAATGTGAGCGGTGTAAGGAGAAGTTGTCGGTAGGGGAGACGCTTCACATAGTTGGTGGTCATATTTATTGTGCAACTTGTTTTTCGGGCGGGGCGATAGAATATGAGGACTTGGCTTGCAAGGAGGAAGCGACGACAAAGCGGTTTGAAGCAGAGAGCGGCATGGAAGAGCAAGAGGGTGACCGCAAGAGACGGGTGAGCGCCGACGGGGGGGGACGCGCATCCATTCGCAGACGAGTTGTTCTCGACTGCGAGAAGAGTTTGGCTTCCCTACTTCAGTCACAAAACCTTTTGAGCAAAGAGCAATACAGTAGAGCCCGCACCGTTCAACGTGAAACAGGAGAGGGTCTTATCTCTATTCTCGTCAACTTAGGTTATTGCGAGGAGCAGGAGATAGGGAATGCTCTCTCAAAAGCGAAGAATTTGCCGTTTTCGACCGCTAAGACTCTATATGTTGACAGAGGTGTGATTGACCTTCTGCCGACGGCGTTGTTAGAGAGTTACGAACTCATTCCGCTTTCTCGTTCTATTGACACTATAACGGTTGCGATGGTGAATCCGTTGGACAATGAGGCGGTTGAAGAGATTGAGCATTTAACAGGTCTGCGGGGGAACATCATTATTTGTACCTTAAGCGGTTTCCGTCAGACTTTCTCCCGCTATTTCACATAGGTTTTGTCTGTTCGTTTCGCCGTTCGTATTTGTAGAAGGCGGCGCAGGAGCCTTCACTTGAAACCATACAAGGACCGATGGGTTTAAGCGGAGTGCATTCTTTCGCAAAGAGTTTGCAATCCAGTGGCAGTTTCAGTCCCTGCATAATCAAGCCGCAGATGCACCGTTTGTCTGATTTACCTTTTGGACTGATTTTGACAGAGAGTGCCTTTTCAGCATCATACTCTTCGAACTCATCTTTCAGCCGTAGTCCTGTGGCGGGGATGGTGCCGATTCCGCGCCAGACGGCGTCTGAAACATCAAACACGGAGTACATTGTTTCTAAGGCTTTTTTGCTACCTTCTTGTCTGACGACACGCCGGTACTGCACTTCCACTTCAGCGCGGTCTGAAAGAACTTGTCTGAGTATCATAAGAAGCGACTGCAGAATATCAAGCGGTTCAAATCCGGTGACGATGCACGGTGTTTTGTATTTTGCGGCGAGAGGTTCGTACGGTTTTGAGCCGATTATAGTAGAGACATGACCTGGACAGATGAAGGCATCAATCTTTGCTCTGCCTGAAGAGAGAAGTGCTTCCATTGCAGGTGGAATCAGTTTGTGGGCGGTTAATAGGTAGAAGTCAGGAACTTTTTTTCTTCGTGCGGAAAGGATTGTGGCGGCGATTGTTGGCGCCGTAGTTTCGAAGCCGACCGCCAAAAACACTACAGGTTTGTTTGTCTC
>JAOAAR010000129.1 GCA_026418755.1 Planctomycetota bacterium | reverse complement strand
AGATGTGTATAAGAGACAGTTCCCATTCCACCGACAAGCAGCCTTTTGAGGTAGCACTCCGGCGCGATGCGGAGGTAAAGTTGCATGTCGAGCGCGTTGTGATGAGTGACAAAGGGAAGCGCTTCTGCGCCGCCTGCAACAGGCTGCATAATAGGGGTCTCAACTTCTACGAATCCTAATTCATCGAGGATATGTCTTATCCTTTTTATCACTTGTGTCCGTTTTAAGAAATTTTGCCGCACATCAGGGTTTGAGAAGAGGTCAACATATCTTCGTCTGTATCGCAACTCGACATCTTTCAAGCCGTGCCACTTTTCGGGTGGCGTGAGAAGGGTTTTGCATAAAAGAACAAAATGGGTGGCGAAAAGGGTCACTTCTCCTGTACTTGTCTTTCCAACTTTTCCTTCTACGCCGATTATGTCGCCAACATCCAGCATCTTCACCACCTCGTAGTTCTCTGCTCCTATGTCGTTGAGTCGCAGATAGACCTGTATTTTGCCTGTTATGTCGCTTACATCAAGGAACGCTGATTTGCCGTGCATTCTTATGGCGCTTACTCTGCCTGCTATCCGTGCCGTTTTTTCGGCTTCTTCGTCAACAAGACTTCGTGCTGTGGAGACTGAGATTCTTTTCTCGTTGAAACGGCTTCCAAAGGGGTCTATCCCTTTCTCTCTCAATTTCGCCAATTTTCCGATGCGGAGTTCATATGTTTTTGCATCAAGCCCTTCAATACTCATATTTTTGATTCCTTAAAACTCTGTCATCGGCGCAAAATATCCAAACACTTCTCAAACTTCTCCGTTTTTGCTGCTCGTAAATACTCGAACATAAACATCTCTGTCGTTGTCGGAATCACTCCTGACATTTTTGCTCGCTCTATTGCCACGCTTTTGTCTATCTCTGTTGGTGAAGATGTTGCATCAGCCACCAAGAAGATTCTGTAATCTCTCGGCGCACCTGCAACAGTCTGCCCCACACATATATGCGCCTCTATGCCGCATACCACTACATCTTTAGCAGACAACTCTTTCAACTTCTCTGCGAACCGCTTTTCTCCAAAACATCCGAACGCCACTTTCTCGATTACTTCTACCCCATCGGGTAATTCTCTCTTTACCTCTTCCATTGTCTTGCCGAGCCCCTTCGGATACTGCTCCGTCACAACGATTGGAATCTCTACTGTTTTAGCGAACCTAATGAGTCGTATCACATTTTTAAGGACTTTTTCTTTGTCCAACATCATCCGAAACAGTTTCTCTTGCATATCCACGACTACGAGAACAGTCCTTTTCTCGTCAATAAGTCCGCTTGTATCCGTGTCTTTACGAACGAGATATTCTGGCACCTGACGGCAAGAGCGCTCATACCGTCGTGCAAGTTGACTGTATAACATCTTATACCCTAAAAAACGCTCTCTCGTCTTGTTGTCTATCTTTCCTATCTCTTTTGCAGGAATTCCTCCGACAATAACATTCTCACCGATTTTTTGCCCGTTCACGACGACCGCACCTTCGGCTACAATGGAATGCTTCCCCACAACCGCATAATCAGAAACAATTGCACCCATTCCAACTAAAACATCATCTTCCACCGTGCAAGTATGTATGATTGCGCAGTGTCCTACTGTGACGCGGTCTCCGATACGAGTCGTCTCTTCAGGTCTGCCATGAACGATGCTGTTCTCTTGAATGTTCGTGTTGTCTCCTATGATGATAGGACCATAGTCTCCTTTTATTACCGCTCCTGGTCCTATATAACAGTCCTTGCCGATTTTCACATCACCAATCACCACTGCATCAGGACTCACATAACTCCCCTCTCCAACGGAGGGTCTTTTTCCTTCGAACTCATAAAATGCCATTTTTCTGCTCCTCATAGACAGACCAAAACAAAATGATTATAATGATGAGCGTCCTTTTAGTCTATCGGAATTGGCTATTGTGAGGTTTGAGGCATCTTTCTGGCGGGAGTTGGAGGAGTTGCGGCTCTTGGCGCGGCGGCTTTACGCCCCATCTCGTATGAAACGGCTCAAAAGAATCGGCTCGGGGCTTGAACTCGCTGACAGACGCCCTTACACTGCAGGCGATGAGATTCGCTATCTCGACTGGAAGTATTTCGCGCGTTCCGGAAAACTGAACCTCCGTCTTTTTGAAGAAGAACGCGAACTTCTCTACCTTCTTCTTCTTGACTCTTCCGCTTCTATGCACTCCAAGTTCACAAGCGCCTGTCAGATTGCACTCGCTTTATGTGACCTCGCATTGAACGCCGGAGACAGAATCATTCTTGCATTCGCTTCGGATGGCGAAGCGAGGGTTCTTTCTGAGTTAAAAGGTGCAGCCTCTACTCGAGTGCTTGTTCAACCTCTTGAGAATGCCAAAGCAGCAGGCACAACATCATTGTTGCGCTCTCTTGGCAGTGTTCTCGAAGACCTGAAAAGTATTCAGGCGCTCATCGTGGTCTCGGACTTCTTCGACCCCCAATACCGCGCCGCTCTCTCCTTCGCACAATCCCGCTCTCTCCCGCAGATTCTCGTTGCAGTTCACTCGCAGGAAGACAGAGTTTTTACTGAGGAATTGAGTGATTTCCGTCTTGTGGACTCTGAAACTGGTGAACGAGTAGAACTCTCGATTGATGATAGAGTAAGAAAAACTTACGAAGAAGAGTATCGGGACTTTTGCACGGAATTGTGTGAGACCGCTCGAGAAACAAGCGCTGAGGTGGTCATTACTATCGCAGAGCAGCCTTTTAGAGTTCCGGTTGAAAAACTCCTGTCGCTTGGCTACTTCCTCCCTTAAGGGAGGATACTTTTACTGTCAATGTGTGGTGGAATTTCTTGGTTTTGGTAGTGTGCGGTTGTGAGACCGTACTTGCTCTTTCAATTTTTGGACATTCTCTCCGCCTAAGACAAGTTCAGTAAAAAAGGTGTTGTTGGTGAGCAGAGGTTCTGAATGCCCGTCAATTCTGAATCGCTTGAATGCGTTTTCTCCGTCGGGCGTGTTTGGAATCGGGGAGTACTCAGCCAACATCAGCCGTACTCCTAACTTCGCTCCTTCTCTTATCGAAATTTCGACAGCCTCCATTGGAATGTCAGGGTGTCCTGCAAGAACATAGAGGGTGACTTGCTGCGCTGTAAATCCTGCTGCAAGCAGATTCTTCACGCTCTCTTTCACCTCCTCTAAGCGTACTTTGTCTCCTGTCTTCGCCAAAATCTGCGAATCGGCACATTCGTAGCCGATGAACAGAGTTTCAAACCCTGCCTCTTTGAGAAATTTTGCTGTTTCTAGAGAGATGAAACGGGAATGAACCCCGTTTGGAGTATGATATCTAAATCGGATTCCTTCCTTTTTTAGTCTTTCAGTCATTCTTTTCAAGTACTCGATGTGAATCAGAAGGCTATCGTCGTAGAAGGCAACATCTTTTACTTCTCTTCGTGCGAGATAGCGTAACTCATCGAGGACGGTCTCTTCCGGACGTAATCTCATTTCAGGCTCAAGGAGCGTGGAGGCGCAATATGTGCATTTAAAAGGGCAGCCTCTTGACAGGCGCGTGACTCCGAAATCCAGATTTTCGTAAACGGAGAAGTCTGCAGGAAGAATGTTAAGAGAAGGAGGGAGAGGGAACTCTTCTCCGAGCCAGCCTTTTGGGGTCCAGATGCCGTTGATTGAGAGATGGGAACGAAGGTGTTCATAGCAGAGCGCTGCATATGTTCCGCCCACATAGATTGGAAGTCTCTCGCCGAAGTGCTCTTTCAACACTTTGACAACTTCGAAAACACCGAGATACCAGTAAGTCATGGAAGAGGAGACGAAAGCAGAGTCTAACCGTTTTCCGATATTTTGGTTTATGAATCGAGCAAAACTCTCGCGGGGCAGACCGTATCTGCGGAATCGGCGGCGAAACGAGGAGAAGAGGGCAGGGCGTTTCTCAACCGTTGCTTCAAACTTGCTTCTTCCGTAAGGGTCTTTTTTGAGAGATAACATACGCGTTGTGTCGCAGAAGTCGAAAAAGAGGACGGATGCTCCTGAAGTCTTCAAAGCGGAAGCTACCTGAAGCAAGCCATATGGCTTAAGCCAGAAATTGTATGCTGCAAAATCATAAATGGGAGGGTTTACCAGAAGAAGGTTCATATTTCTGTCACCGCTGGAATCAGTTTTTCGGTCTGCCACAGTCTTCTGCCGAAGTTCAACTCGAAAATCGTGGTGGTGAGTCGGAAGAGATGTGGTAGAACATTTGTCGGCAACCGCACTGTTTTTATCTTCGTCCCGAGATGTAGGATACCATTCACAATTGTTCTAACCTGTGGCGGAAATTTTATATGCTCGCTTTTTCCGAGGCACTCTTCGCACAAGAATGTCTTCTTAAATGTTGAGTAGGCAAGAGGGGATCTTTCTGATAAGTTGTTTCCGCACGCAGAACAAGATGTTACTGAAGGGAAAACTCCCCCGATGGATAAAGCCTGTATGAGAAATGCTGCCAGTGCGCTGTATGGATGCCCTTTTGCGATTGCGTCAAACGCTGCTACAGTGATGCTGAAGAGTTCAAATTCTCTTTCGTAGTCTGCGACTCCTTCCAACAAGTACTCTAACACTCCTTCAGCGGTGTGAAATCGCTCAAGCGACTTGCGAATCTCTATGAAATCTTCGTAGGCCTCATACTCTTTTAGCGTCGCCATCCCTCGCCCTTTTTTCAGGTAAAAGACCGCCTCGCCAAGCGAAAGGGTCTCAATCGCCCCCTCGACGGTCCGCTGTCTGTTCCGAGCACCTTTTGCCATCGCCACCAGTTTACCGTATTTTTCGGTGTAGAAAGTGACCACGAGTGATGTGTTCGAGTATGGTGAGGTTTTCAGAACAACCGCTCTTGTGACTTCAGACAGCACTTTTACGCTTCTCCATTCTCCTCCGTTATTTTCCCAAAAATCTTTTGATTTTCAAACCTCATCGCTTCTATTTCGCGTGTAATGCTTTTCAGCGAGTTTTTCTCTAAAAACGGCTCGTTTATTCTGTGTTGGCAAACCCCGTTTGCTTGGTAAAAATTTGTTTGATTTTTGAGAGGAGGGGAGGTTAAAATGATTTCTGTGTGGATAAGGAGGGAGAGTATGAGATGGTTATTCTTGATAGTGTTTATTGTTTGTATCTCTCTTGTAGTACTCGGGCAGGAAGGTAGGGAAGGAGAGAGTGCGAAGCCGTGGAGCGAGTTGAAAGTAGATTTCTCCAGAGTAACGGACTACAGTTTTGAGTATATCGAGCGGGGTAGTTTGTGGGTGAAATTGGAGGAGTATGAGGGGAGACTGGTGCGGTTTATAGACGAATTGAGCGTGGTGTGGGACCAGTTTGCAGAGTATGATTATGATGAGCCTGGGACTCCAGAGGAGAAAGGGAAACAGGAGAAGAGGACGCAGACAAAGGTGAAAGGGTATAAAGGGCAGTATGATAATCAGAAGGAGTGGGCAGAGGATGGGTATTTCAGTTTTGAGACATCGCTGTTTCCGTGCATAATCGATAAGAACAGGAAGATACCGAATGATGATGAGGCGCGTAAACTTTACGGCAAGTTGGCTGGCTCGACATACGCTGAATATCTCATAGCGCTTAATCAGTATCCTTATCCGAGGGGGAAGGCGTACAAGGACTCTTCCGAGGAAGAGCGGGTGAGAGAGTGGAATGTGAGGATGGAGCCAAAACTAATATATGTGTATGCAAAAGTGGTGAGGAGTGTGAAGTTCGGAAGAGTGACGAGTGAGGATTCGCGAAGTATGGGAACAAAAGAAGAGTTTCCGATTCTGGTTGTCTGGAAGGTGAAACCGGTGAGCAAAGAACATATTGAGAGAATTTCTCAAGAAAACGAAGAGTATGACAAGTAAGGGCAGAGAGTCGGTTTTATTTCCGCTGCTTGTTGGATTTCTGGTCACTGATTTTGCGATATCGGTATTTATTTTGTTGACAGGAAGAGAGTTTTACCCCTTGACGCGTTCTCTCGCCAATTATGTCTGTATCGTCTGTATGGCGTTGGATGCCTCGATTGTGGTGTATCTTGTGACAGGATGGAATGGTGCATACCTTATGGGTTCCTTGTATATGTTTTTCCGCGGGATGCTGATATGTGTGCCGCTTGCGCTTATCTCCCCGCTGGGGTGGCTCTCGGTGGGTGGCGTGGGGAGGATGGTTACATTTATCTGCGCAGCACTGTTCCTTCTTGCTG
>JAOAAR010000128.1 GCA_026418755.1 Planctomycetota bacterium | reverse complement strand
GCTCCGTCATAATCACCCTTGTTATTCTTCACATACCCACAATTGACGGACGCTTCAAAAAAATCGCTCTTTAATTTGAGCGCTTCACCGTAAAGTCCTATCGCTCTATCGTAGTCTTTGTTTTTGGATGCCTTCGCTGCATCTATAAACAATGTATACGCGTTACGGACATCAGGAACCAACTCCTTAGCTTTCTCGAAATACGCAAATGCCTTATCGGATTTTTCTCTGTCATAGATGGTCTCTTCGCCTCTCGCTGTCAAAGCCCCTCTCGCCTGCGTTAAAAGTATCAGCCCGATGAAGAAATTTCCAACCGCCTCGCCATTTCTGTCTTCCTCTTTCCTCGCCACCTCAATCACCTTCTCAAATACCGCAATCGCCTCTTCATATCTGTTCTCGTTTTTGAGTAACTCCCCTTTCGCTATGTATGCGCTCACATAACTCGGGTCAACACCAACCGCCTCGTCATACAACTTCAGTTTCTCTTCCACCGTCGCTGCCATCAAGATTCTCTTCAACACCTCCTCCGCTCCCTTCCGCCTTTCTTCTCGCTCTCTCCTTTCCGCAATCTTTTCATCGCACGCAGATTTCAACCTCAACGCTTCTGAATCATCAGGAACAAGAGTTAAAGATTTACTCACCAACTCAATCGCTCTCTCATATTCGCCCTTATTAAACGCATTTGACGATTCCTCAAATAACCTCCTCGCCTCTTCTCTCTTCTGTTTTAATTCAATCTCCCTTTGAACCCTCGCCTCCTCCTCCCTCCGTATAATCTCTCTCTGATGTTCTATCCTCTGCCTCCAAACAAAAACCCCAGCAATTATCCCTGCTACCAACACCCCCAGAATACTCAAACTCGCAATCTTATTCCTCTTCGCCTTCCGATAGAGTTTCTCTACAAATCCAACAGGTCTCGCCTTGATGAGTTCTCCTCTCAAATACCGCTCCATATCCTCCTTCAACTCAAGCGCAGAACCGTATCTGTTATTCGGATTCTTCTCCAAACATCTCATCACAATCGTCTCAACATCCTTATCCACTTTCTTGTTCATCGCTCTTAAACTCTTTGCATCGTCGTTCCAAATCTTCTTAAACACACCGTAGACAGTATCCGAATCAAACGGTCTTATTCCGCTTATACACTCATAAAGAACCACTCCGACCGCCCAAACATCGCTCCTTGAATCAAGAACCTTCCCTTCTGCCTGCTCAGGGCTCATATATTGCGGTGTGCCGACGATTCGCGATGCCGTTACCTTACCCTCCCCTTTCACCTCCTTCGCTACGCCAAAATCGCCAAGATAAATTCGGTTCTCCTTATCAATGAAAATGTTTTCAGGTTTTATATCACGATGAATCACTCCGTTTGTGTGCGCATAATGAAGCGCATCCAGAACAGGCAGAATTATTTCAAATGTATCTCTTACTGAAAGAGACCTGTTTTTATCGAGGAGTTTTCGGAGGGTCACACCTGCGATATAGTCCATCGTAAAATATGGTTGAGATGTGGCGCCTGCTGGCATACCGGGAAGTTCCAGCACGCCGAGTTCGTGAACAGGGATAATGTTTGGATGGCGCAGTTTAGCAGCAAGTCTTGCCTCGCTCTCAAAATGCTCTATCTCAGCCGGTGTGCGCAGTTTCAAAAGTTTCAATGCAACCGTCCTGTCGAGTTGCGGGTCGTATGCAATATATACAGCACCGAACCCGCCTTCAGCAAGTTTCCGTAAATTCGTATACCTGCCGAACGATGTTAACTCTTTCGTCTCCGCTCCCTCTTCTTTCGTCTCAAACTTTGCACTTTCAAGTGATGCACCTTTTTCGCCATTTGCCGATTCGTCAATAACAACACTACGCTGTTTATAAAACTCAATCACCTGCTCGATGAACGCTCTGTCTTCGGGGTTTGAGAGGGTTAGGAAGCGGAGCGTATCTGTTTCAGAGTGCGGAGGTGTGGTAGTTGCGGTTTTGATGTGTTTTGAAGCGGAGAGAAACTCATTGATGAGCGGTTTGATGTGAGGATGAGAAGCGAGTTTTTGAGCGGCGTCAGGGTTTTTATTGACGAGGAGTTGAACGGATGGACTTTGCAGCCATTCGAGTAGTTCATCGAGATTTTTCAATTCAGGGACGGAGACTTCTTTGTTATTCATAACTTGTGCTCCTGATGCAACTGCACATAATATAAGTGGATGATACAAGTCAGTCAAGCAAGATTTTAATCCTTGGACACTGCTGCTCTAGTGAAGAGTTGAGCCGTGAGAGGAGAATCTTTTCAGTTGTTAAGAAGCCATTCAAGGTGTAAAATTTTTGTGATTTAATTGCGTAAAATGAAAAGAGGTGTTTTTAAGAGATGAGAGATGAAAGGGGTTTGTGAGATAAGAGAGAGGATAAGATATGCGGATACTGACCAGATGGGGGTGGTGCATCATGCGAAGTATCTTGAGTATTTTGAGATTGGGCGGACAGAGTTTATGAGAAGACTTGGGATGCCGTATTCGGAAGTGGAGAAGAGGGGGATTTTTCTGGCAATCATTGAGGCATATGTTAAGTATCACAAATCGGCGAAGTATGATAATACTATTGTGATTCAGACGGGGTTGAAGGAGGCTGGTAGAGTTAAGGTGAGATTGGATTACAAGGTTTGTTATGAGGATGGAAGCGTATTGGCGGAGGGGTATACAGTTCTTGCGCCGGTGAACAGAGAAGGGAAGGTTGTGCGGTTACCTGATTGGTTAAGGAGAATTTTTGAGGAGGCGAGATAGAATGAGAAAGGTGATTCTCTGGATGGTGGTTATTTTGTGTGGATTTTTGCTTTCTCCACTGTTTTCGGATGGGGAGAAATGGGAGAAAGTGAGTAAGGATTTTAGGGATGTGATGAAGAATCCGAGGGCGGGCGTGAAAGAGATAATTGAGGTGGTTCAGCGGATGGCGGCGCTGAATGACAGGCGTGCGGTGGGCGAATTGATAAAAGAGACTCTATTTCATAAAGAGTTTGAGGTTCGAAAGGCGACTTTTAGCGGGCTTGCGAAGACGAGTGACGAGAAGGCGATTGAGGTGATTGTGAGGAGTTGCGCTACGGAGAACGAGGAGGACAGGAAGTATATTCTTTTGCGTTTGGTATCGCGGTTTAAGACGAAGGGAGCGATGGAAGTGCTTTTGAAAGCGGCGGAGTCGGGGGACTGGCGGCATAGGTTGATTGCAGCGGAGAAGTTAGTGGATTTCAAGGACGAGTTGTTGGCGAAGAACAGATTGAAGTCGCTTTCGGAGGATAAGAATCTGTTGGTGCGGTATTACGGGCTTAAGGGGATGGCGATTGTGGATGAGAAGAGCAAGATGCCTGATGAATTCAAGAGAGGAACGGAATTTGTGGAAGGGAGGTTTCTGCCGGAGGTTATTTACTCTGACACATTGGCTGTGTTTGTAGATTTTTCGAACGATATGGATGTGGAGATGGCGTTGCCTGAGAGAGAGATTATAAAGAGGTTGAAGGAGATGGAAAAGGAAAAGGAGAAGAAAGAGAAGCCTGAGCCGCCAAAGAAGAAGGATGGGAAAGAGCAGCCTGCAGCAGACGAGATTGAGAAGGAGAAAGAGAAAGAATACAGGAGGAACTTTGTGGTGAGCCGTTTGAAGTATGCAAAGCAGGAGGTTCTTGATTTTTTGGAGAGGCTGCCGAAGGGGGTGAAGGTAAAGTTGTATCGCGTCAGTTCTTCATTGAGAGGATATTCGGATAAGGCGGTTGAGGTGACGAAGAACGAGTTGGAGGGGATGAAGAAGTTTTTGGATTCTGGGGTTCCTGGTCCTGCGAGGAACTGGGAGTTGGCGTTGCGTGCTGCTTTTGAGGATGCGGCTGTAGATACGGTGTTGTTGGTGGGATGCGGTAGTGCAGATGGGTCGAGGTATGATGACTATGAGGAGTTTTTAAAATGGTTTGAGGAGAGAAGCTGGGCGCGTGGGATAAGGCTGCATATATGGGGTATACGGGCGGATTATGAGGCGGGTTTTGGGGATGACATAGAGATTTTGAAGTGGAATAAGAAGAACGAGGCGGAGGTAGGTTTTTTGAGGCGCTTGGCGCAGTTGGGAGGAGGTGGATGCGGAATACTGGACCACAGGGGGAAGGTGCCGATTCCTGAGATTCCAAAAGAGGAGCCGAAGAAAGAAGAACCGAAAAAGGAAGAGCCCAAAAAGGAAGAAGGGAAGAAGGATTCGAAATAGGACGGAGGATTGTTGATAAGAGTTCTTGTTGTTCGGGGCAGTCCTTTCAAAGGAGGCAACTCAGATAGACTTGCCGATGAGTTTTTGAAAGGGGCCGAAGGAGTTATTTCCTTAGAGGGAGATTTTCGTGCCTGTGATATGAATGTGGGTTTTTGTCGTTCCTGCCGTATTTGTGAGAGAGAAGGAGAGTGTGTGTTAGAAGATGAGGGGAGGAAATTTTATAAGAGTTGTTCCGAGGTGGATGTATTAGTTGTAGCGACGCCTTTACACTTTGGTGGACTGCCGTCAAGGCTGGTTGCGTTGGTGGAGCGAGCGCAGGTGGAGTGGGCGAGGAATAGGAGAGATGAGAATTTACTGTTGTCACGCAAGCACAGGGCGGATGGGGCGTTGCGCAGAGGCTACATTATTGTTGCGGGTGGGGAAAAGAGGGAGGCTGTTGGGCGACCAGCGATTATTATTTTGAGGAATTGGTTTGCTACATTGGGATTTACACCGACGGCGATTCTTTACGCTGCCGGATATAATTCGCACAATGAAGTGGCGAAGGATACACAAGTTCTCCATAAGGCGTTTTTGTTGGGCAAATCTCTTTGCGGGTAGGAAACCCACTTCTTTTTGAAGTTGTATTTGAGGGGAGAGGGTTTGAATTTTTTGTCTTGCTGCTATTTGTGAGAGGGGGTTATTGCTGGTAGGGACGGAACCGTTCTGACACGGTGGAAGGAGGTTTCTGCCAAAATGGCAGAGATTTCTATTGTTAATGGTGGTTTGAAGGGGGTGAATATTTTGACTATTTTGGCGGGATTGGTGATAATTTTTTTGATGGCATTTTGTTTGCATATAGAATAAGGGGTCTGATAGGGTGAATTGAAATGTTTTGGGGGATATGTGATGGCGAAGAAGCAGTTGGTGTTTGAGATGGATGCGAGGGAGAGGTTGAGGAGTGGTGTGGAGAAGGTTGCGCGAGCGGTGAAGGTGACTTTGGGTCCGAAAGGGCGGAATGTGGTGATTGATAGGGGATGGGGTGCTCCGCTTGTGACCAAGGATGGAGTGACGGTGGCGAAGGAGGTTGAGTTGAAGGACCCGTATGAGAATTTGGGTGCGCAGTTGGTGAAGGAGGCGGCGTCGAAGACATCGGATGTGGCAGGGGATGGGACAACGACGGCAACTGTATTGGCAGAGGCGTTATTCTTAGAAGGGATGAAGAGGATAGCGGCGGGTGCTGATTCCATGGCGATTGCGCGTGGGATAAACAAAGGTGTAGTTGAGGTGGTGAAGGAGTTGCGTTCGAGGAGCAAGAAGGTAGAGGGAAGCAAGGAGATAGCGCAGGTTGGAGCGATTGCGGCGAATGGAGACAAGAAGATAGGTAAGTTGATAGCGGATGCTATGGAGAAGGTCGGGAGGGACGGGGTGATTACGGTGGAGGAAGGGAAGTCGTTGGAGACAGAAGTGAAGAAGGTGGAGGGGATGCAGTTCGACAGGGGGTATTTGTCGCCGCATTTCATAACGGACGCTGATAAGATGGAGGTTGTGTTAGAGGAACCGATGATTCTGGTTTATGAGGAGAAGATTTCGAGTGCGAGGAAGTTGATACCGTTGTTAGAGAAGTTGGCGAGGGCAGGGAAGTCTTTGCTGGTAATTGCGGAGGATGTGGAGGGAGAGGCGCTTGCGACTCTTGTGGTGAACAAATTGAGGGGAGTTTTGAAGTGTTGTGCTGTGAAGGCGCCTGGATATGGTGAGAGGCGGAAGGCGATGTTGGAGGACATAGCGCTTTTGACAGGTGGACGGGCGATATTGAAGGATTTAGGGGTAGAACTTGAGAATATTTCAATGACTGATTTGGGTCGTGCAAAGAAGGTGGTGGTTGACAGTGAGCACACGACGATTGTTGAGGGGGCGGGTTCGGAGAAGGAGTTAAAGGCGAGGGTGGAGCAAATCAGGAAGGAGATAGAGAAGAGTGACAGTGATTACGACCTGTCTCTTATACACATCT
>JAOAAR010000127.1 GCA_026418755.1 Planctomycetota bacterium | reverse complement strand
TTCGTTCTCTTGAGTTGAAGTTAGAGATTTTGAAGAAGAGGAGTTTTAATGTTGAGGCAGATGCACTTTTGCGGAAATGGTATGAGAGTGGCAAGGAAGGGGTAAGTGATTCCACTGTGATTCTTGAAAGGATTCTCTCATTGCTGGAGGAGAGGAAGAAGTTCGGGGAGATGAAAAGGGTTTGTGAGTCGATGCTTGAAAAGGATGCATTTTGTGAGTGGGCGCGGAAGGCTCTTGTGAAGCGGCTTTCTGAAGAAGGAGATTTTGGCTCTGCGGTGCGAAGTGTTGAAGAGTTTTTAAGTATGAATCCATACGATATAGAGTCGTATCGGAAGTTGGCACAATTGTATGAAGCGCAGGACAGATTCGAGGAGAGCGGTGCTGCTTACGAGAGGTTGTTAGAGATAGCGCCTGAAGATGAAGAAGGGCTTGCAGAGTATGGGAAGATGCTGCTTAAGTTGAGTGGTCTGCGCAATGAGACAAAAGAAGGACCAACTTTTAAGGAAGGGACTGCTATTTTGGAGCGGTTGCTTGAAGTGAATCCGAACACTGTTTGGGCTCGCAGGTATTTGGAGTTTGTTGCTGTCAAAGAGAAGCCTTTTGAGGAGATGGAGCGATTTGTGGATGCGGTCACAGTCAATGCGAGAAAAATTGTGGTTGAAGAAGGCAATATAGTAAAGAAGGGTGAGGAATACACGGTGGAGAAAAAAGTTACAGAGTTTGATGTGGAGGAATTAGATAAAGAGGCGCAAGAGCGAAACACTCCGCTTCAAGTGTTGTTGAGCAGGCGCATTATTCTTGTGAACAAGAACGGCACATCGAGCGAGTTTCATCATTTTGTTGTGCGAATAGGGAGTGAAAAGGGGACAGAAATAATCAAGGCTTTAATGTGTGAGTGGTTTTGTTCGTGGGGGATGAGCATTCGGGTTAAAGGGGCAAGAATCTATCGAAGAGATGGGAAGGTTGAAGATGCAACTGTGAGCGGCTCATATATCCAGTTTCCCAAGCCTGAGATTGGTGATATATGTGAGTTCAGTTTCCGTGCCGACCAGGAGATTGCGGATGTGAGCGAGAGGTATTTCGGAGACTATTACGGCACGATTCTTTTCTTTAATAACTCGAGCGGGTTTAACAGGCTGCCGAGTTGGGTTGCGGTCTTTTATTCTGTCGGCGGCATCTGCCATTACTATCCGATAAAAATTTGCAAAATCTCGCTTGTGTTGCCGACAGAGAACGAGAAGAAGGTCTTCTTCCATTATCGCAACATAGATGTGAAACCTGTGGAAGAACCGGGGATCAGCGAGACAACGAGAACACTCACTTGGCGTCTTACAGACTTGCCTGAGGTTATTAACGAATCTTTTGCTCCTCCTGAAGATCAGACACAGCCTGTTCTATACATTTCCACATTCGGTGACTGGAAAGAATTTGGGAAGTGGTTCTCGCATCTCATTCAGCGCCAGTATGAGACTAACGACGCGCTGAAAGCGAAGGTGCAAGAGTTGACCAAAAACTGTAAGAGTGATATGGAGAAGGCACGAGTTCTTTATAACTTTGTCACGAATGAGATACGGTATGAGGCGTTGACTGTTGGGGTTCACGGATGGAAGCCGTACAAGGCGACCACTATTTTTCAGCGGCAGATTGGCGACTGCAAAGATAAGGCGCTTCTTTTCTGCGTGATGATGAAAGAGGCAGGGCTTACGGCTCATCCTGTCATTATTAAACTGGTAGCAGGAGGCGGAGGGGTATCACGAGGAAAACCTGACTTGACACTTCCGATGGTGGAGCATTTCAATCACTGCATCGCTTACATTCCGAAGACCAAGACGACTGAGGAGATGTGGCTTGACTTGACAGCGCAGAGTTATTCGTTTGAAGATTCTCCTCCTGAGGGAGACCGTGGAACTCTCGCTCTTATTGTGACCCCGGAAGGGAGTTATTTAAAGGAGGTTCCTTACCGTGCTTCTGATAAATGTGTTCAGAAGGCATCCATTGATGTTGAAGTGAAAGGGGACGGCACTGCTGTTTTGAAGTTTGAACTCACGATGTACGCTCTTCATGCGAACATTCTGAGGCTTAATCCTTACTTTGCGAACGAGGGGATGCGGAAGATGTTGTTTGAACATTTACTTTCGCGCACATTACCAGGGGTCAAAGTGAGCGATATAAAGATGCCTGATTTGACCAATCCTGATATCAATCCTATTGTGTGGGGTTTCAAAGCCCAGGTGGCAAACTTTATCAAGAAGACTCCTGAAGGTGATGCTTTATATGCCCACATCTTCCCGATGGATTTGTCGAAGGAGATGGCACAGGCAGCGACAAGAAGGAATCCTGTATCGCTTTCTATTGCTGTAGGGTTGCGTTCATTGCTGCTGTTTGCGCCCATTCCTGGTGCAACATTTGAGAAGCACAATTTTTCCCTTGAAGGCTACCGGTTGAAGTCACTACCTGAAGATTTTTCTCTTGAGACATCTTTTGCAAAAGTTGAGATAAAGTATGAGAAGAAAGACGAGAAGAGTTTCACTTTCACGAGACACCTTGTTTTCAAGAAGCCATATGTTGAGGTTTCCGAATATCAGAACGAATACAGGAGATTCTTCGTCGAGTTGGACAAGCAGGACCAGAAGCGGGTTTTGATAGAGAAGTTAGAGAAGTTAGAAGAGAAAAAACAACAAGAGGAGAAAAAAGAGGACGCCGAGGAGATGGATTCTGAGAAGCAGATTGAAGAGTTGGAAAAGAGGGGGACTACGGGCGAAAAGAAGAAGTTACAAGAAAAATGATTAGAGGAGATTGAAGATATGAAGAAGGTTTTGTTTTTTTGGTTGGTCTTGGTTTTTGTGCCGCTTTATGGCGGTGAAGAGGAACTTCCACCGTTTCCTGGTTTAAGGAGTAAAGAGTTCATTGAGGCGGACTTTGACGCCCTCCTCTCTGAATGGGCGAAGTTCATCGAGGAGAATCCTGACAGTTTTGAGGCTGTCTTTGTGCTATCACGGATTACCGGATACTCGGACAGGATGGGTGATTGGCGGACTGTTGAGCCTGCGCTGGAAAAAGCGCTTTCTGCAGAACTCTTGAACGGTTTCATCTCCTTCTCATATAAGGAGGCTCTGGGGTGGATTTATAACAGTAAGGGACTGCGTGAACGGAGAGAGAATCTTAATCCGTATGAAGGGATTATTACTGATTGGTTTTATGTGGGAGGCTTCGGGACAGAGTTAGGGAATGGTGCTGTTTTTGAGACTTATCCTCCTGAGCGGGAGATTTTAGGCGGAGTCTCTGATGTCTTCAAGAAACGGTATGAGACAGACGAGAGAGGAAACATCTCTTGGTGGCGCAAGATATCTATTAAAAAACCTGTAGAGGCTCCTTCTGTCTATTTGCGCCAGAGCAGTGGTATAACATATGCTTTCACACAGTTTGAGTCTCCATCGGAGCGGAAGGCTATACTGTGGCTTCACGACTTAAGTGGCTATATGAGAGTTTTCGTTAACGGTCATTCCGTGTTCGAATACGATTCTGAGCGGTTCAGGAAGCCGAATTTTGCGACGATTGGTATTCATCTTAACAAAGGTTACAACAATATTCTCATCAAGACTACAAGTTCTTTTATTTCAGTCTTTTTATGTGATGAGAAGGGATTTTCACTGAAAGGGCTAAAGTTTGAGGATGAGATGGTTCTTCGTCCTGTTCAGAGCGGTGAGAATCCGGTTCTGAAAGACGGTTATGAAGAGGGGTTGCTGGCACATTATGAGAAGCGGTATGAGAGAAGGAGAGATGACCCCGACACAGCGATTGCCTATGCGTTACTTTTGGAAGAGAGCGGGATGGAGGAGAAAGCACTGGAAGTGCTGGAGGAGATGTTAAAGAAGTGTCCTGATGACCCAATACTCTGTTATTTCGGTGCACATATGTACGAGAAGGCGAGCCATTGTCCTGCCTCTTGGAGACAGAGTCAAGCGAGAAGTCTTATAGACGCTTCTTTGAAGAAGAAGGAGAATTTCGTGTTGGCAAGAGAGATGCTGGCTGATATGTTGATGCAGAACGACAAGCATGAAGAGGCGGTAAAGGAATTGAACAAAATTTTTGAGTTAGGGATAAAGAGGGTAGCGACATATCGGCAGTTAGAGAATATCTGTTCGCAGAAAGAATGGGTGAAAGATGCAATAGAAGCGGTTAAGTCTGCTGAATCTATTAACCCAAACGATTCGTGGGTTCTTTCGTACTGGAAGAGATATTACGAAGAACGAGGCAACTTGCAGAAGGCAAGGGAGTACGAGAAGCGTTACTGCGAACTATACAACAATTCCGACTCGTATTCGAACAGGGGTTCTCATAAGTGGTTCGAGGCGCGGATTGCTGAAGAGGATGGTGATGTAGAGCGGGCGTTGGAGATATACGAGGAGTTTGCCAAGCAGGACCCGACGGATGTGGAGCGCAAGTTAGAAATTGCACGTTTTCTGGACAGAGAGGGGAGAAGTGAGGAGGCACTTCGTCATTATAAGATGTTGTTGGAGGAGCATTGCGACGAGGTCTCTTCTGACATTATCTCTCACATAGCGAGGCTGTATGTGAACCTTGGGGACACGAAGAATGCTCTTGATTGGTATCGGAAGGCGCTTCTTTTTTCACCGAACGATTGGACAACTCGTCGATACATACAGTTTTTGAAAGGGGAAGATGAAGATTCAATCCATAAAAAATATCTTTTATCGGAAGAAGAAGTGAAAAGAATGTTGAAGGAATCTCCAACAGATAAAGAGTATCCGCGCTCAGGAGTTTTGACACTTTTAGAGGAGGAGGTGACTCTTGTTCTGCCAACAGGTGCGACGAGCACATTTATGCGGACGATAGAAAAACTTTTGAAGGAGGAGGCAAAGGACGAGTTAGGCAGTGCATATGCAGCAGGAGAGATGCGTGTTTTGCGCACCATTACTCCTGATGGCGATTATTATGAACCGACTCCTTCTGGTCGTTCCTCTTTTGCGATGACCAATCTCTCTAAGGGTGCTTTTGTGGAGCAGTGTTACCGTCGCGATGGCTATTACAACATCGGAATGGATACTGTATCCTGGCACAGCGACTACTTCCGTTCCTTCAGGACTCCATACCATTACAAGCGTTCCGTGCTCGTTTTCTTGGACGAACGGCTCAGCGAAGAGGATGTGAAATTTGGGGAAAGGTTAGGGAAGAAAGTGGTTTACCCTGTTGACAAGATGAAACTCCGTCTACGCAATTTCTCTTCGGAAGAGAAAGTCTCTTTTAAGAGCCTCAAAGAGAAAGAGGCTACGGCTTATATATTTGAGGCGAAGGAACTGGATGTGGAGGAGGTTGAGAGATATGTTCCTTCGCTTAAAGAGATTTTCCCGAACTACGAATTTGTTAATGAAGATGTTTGTAGAACGAAGAATTTACCAAAGTTGAAGGCTGCTTTAAGGGAGCAGAGTGTTCTGCCGACAAGATTAATCAAGGAAGAGGCGCTTAGGATAACCGAAGGTGCGAAGAGCGACATTGAAAAGGTGATGAGGCTTTACGAGTGGTGCAATTTGAATTTGAGAGAAGGTTCTTATAGTGATGATTCTGCGCATGCGATTCTCATCAACAAGGCAGGCAATCGCAACACGCTTTTCCGTTCATTTGTAAAGGCGTTAGAGATTCCTCACAAGATAGTGCTTGCTTCAGTCACTCCTTCTCGGAGTCCTGTGGAGAGATGGTGGAATGATGACCTGAGTAGCAATTTCGGAGAGACTCTCTTGATGTTCACTGATGGGAAAGGAAAAGATTATTACATTACTTTGAGTGCGCGATACGCACCTTTTGGTAAATTACCTGAGAAGTATCAAGGAGCACCTGCGTTTGTGGTATCTGAGGAGGAGATGCGTCTTATATTTCTGCCTAAGGAAGAGTTAAAGGAGCGGTTGGAGCAGAAAGTTGTCATGGAGATTGATCTTGTGACACAAACTTGTAAAGGGAGATATGAGTATCTTGGAGCGGAATCATATAACTATAAAGACGAGTTTGCCAAGAGGTCGCGTGACGACCTTAAGAGAGAAATGGAGGAGTTGTTAGGTGCTCGTTTTGCGGGAATGGAACTGATAGAGTTTGACTTACCCAACTTAAGGGATGTGGGGACGCCGTTGGTGATTAAGTTTACTTGTTCCGTTCCCTCGGTTCTGGTTGAGAGAAAAGACGGCGCCTTCGACCTCAACTATTACATTGCACCTTTAAGGATACAAGAGCAGGTTGCAGGCAAGGCGGAGCGCAAGTATCC
>JAOAAR010000126.1 GCA_026418755.1 Planctomycetota bacterium | reverse complement strand
AGAGACAGCGACAGAGATGGTCAAAGGTGTGATAGCAGGTTTCCGCAATGCCTCGGTTGACAGAGAAGTAGTTGCAGTCGTATTCACTGCTGTCGGGGATAGAGCGTTCTGCACAGGCGGAAACACGAAAGAGTATGCCGAGTATTATGCAGGGCGTCCTGAAGAATACGGCGCTTATATGGAACTCTTCAACGGGATGGTCGACTCTATTCTGATGTGCAAGAAGCCCACAATCTGCCGTGTGAACGGGATGCGCGTTGCTGGCGGACAAGAAATCGGAATGGCTTGTGACTTGGCAATCGCAAGTGATATGGCACTTTTTGGGCAGGCAGGACCGCGTCACGGTTCAGCACCCGAAGGCGGAGCATCCGATTTCCTTCCGTATTATATGTCAATCGAGCACGCTATGTGGAGTTGTGTCTCCTGCGAATTATGGAGTGCATACAAGATGTATCGTGTGGGACTTCTGACGAAGGTAGTTCCTGTACTTAAACTCGATGGTAAGTTTATTCGCAATCCCCTCGTCATTACCGACAAATGGGTTGAAGACGGTGAGATTGTTTATGGAGAGAACAAGAGAGGCGACGAGTACAAGAAAGGAAAAGAATTAGTCGAAAAATGCCAGACAGACTTTACGCTCCTGGATGCAGAAGTTAACAAAATTATCTGGCATCTTGCGAATCTATTCCCCGGATGCGTCATCAAGTCAATGGATGCTATTCGCTCTAAGAAGCGGTTTTTCTGGGACTTGCGTAAGAATGACAGTCGTCATTGGCTTGCTGTCAATATGATGAACGAGGCGTTGCTCGGCTTCAACGCTTTCAATACGCGTAAGATGACGGACAAAGACACGATAGATTTCATCAAATACCGTCAGGCGATTGCAGAAGGTAAGGAGATGACATACGACCTGTTCAGTGAGATTCTCCCCAAACCGAAGAAGTAGCCTGTCAAAATTCTCGCATTATGGAGATAATCAGATAGGAGAAAGAAGGATAAGGTATATTACTTGGCAGAAAGTGTTTGATTCCATAAACAGAATTCTTGCTGAACATAGAGACCCATTTAAAAGTTATGTGTAGACTTTTGCAAGCATTTGGAGGAACCCAGAATGGTTAGACAGAAAGAGCCTGTAGATGTTTATGTAAGAGAGATAAACAAAGAATATTCGTTAAATTTATTCTTATATGCACACCTTTATACTTGTTCTTTCGAAAAAAAGAGTAAGTTGGCTGAGGTTATCTACTTCGCACCCTAATTATTTCGCGCTTCTGACTCTGTGATCAAGCTCCTCGCTCACCTTTGAATGAAAGGAATGAGGATTTTTTACCTTTCAATAAGATTCAAGAAATACTTTTTTTATCTTCCTTCAATTTTGCGAAATACCTCCTACACTTTAGATGACTGACAGCGAGTTGTTTTAGGATTAAATGGGAAGACGGCACAGCAGAGGATATTTGATGTACTGGCGGAACTGAGGAACGCATCTGATAAAACGGCTTGATTATGTAGATTTTGAGAATAAGGGCTGTGTAGGGTGGCAGAGCCAATACAACCCTTGCCTGTTAAGGGGATATTAGTTGAAATTGAAGAGCGTTTGGCTTATTATCATTTTTGTTTCTGGAGGAGGGAGTAGATGAGACCGATAAAGGTGGTGCTTGCGAAGCCTGGGTTGGACGGTCACAACCGCGGAGTTCAGGTGGTTGCGCGTGCATTGCGTGATTCTGGGATGGAGGTAGTGTATCTTGGAATCAGGAAGACTCCGTTCCAAATCGCCAAAGCGGCAGAAGAAGAGGACGCTGATGTTGTAGGATTGTCTTGTCTTTCGGGTGCGCACTTAGAGATATTCCCTCAGGTTGCGGAGGAGATAAGAAAAAGGATGACTCACAAGGATGTGGTTTTAATTTGCGGAGGAATTATTCCTGAAAAGGATAGAGAAGTTTTAAAAGAGAAGGGGTTTGCGGCGGTATTTACACCTGGAAGTTCGCTTAAGGAGATAGTGGATTTTATAAAAGGGAGTGTTAAGGAGAGAGAGGATGTTTAAGAAGGTTTCGCATATCGCAGTTGCGGTGAACAGTATCGAGAAAGCGCGGGAGCGATTCGACCTCTTGTTTGGGAAACCAAGTGGTGTAGAGACAGTCGAGAGCCAGAAGGTGAAAGTTTGTTTTTATGAGGTAGGCGGTGTAAGGATTGAGTTGGTGCAGCCGACAAGCGAAGATAGCGCAGTCGGGAAATTTCTGGCAAGTCGCGGAGAAGGGATTCACCACATAGCGTTTGAAGTGGAAGGGATTCAGACTGTCCTCGATAGACTGGGAGAGATGAGGTTTGAGTTAATTGACAAGAAGCCGCGGGTAGGGGCGGAGGGGAGGCATGTAGCGTTTTTACATCCCGCGAGTACTCACAAGGTTTTGATTGAGTTGACCGAGGAGAAGAAGGGATAGGAGGATGGATGCGATTGCTGCTGTGAGCGGCGCTGATGTGTATGTGTATACTGGGGTGTTTTTGATTTTAGTTTTTGCGGTGGTGTTTCACGAGGTAGCACATGGTTTTGTTGCTTATTTAAACGGTGACCCGACGGCAAAAATGGAGGGGAGATTGTCATTAAATCCCTTAGCGCATCTTGACCCCATTGGTTCTGTCGTGGTGCCCCTTCTCACATACTATATCTTGAAGTTTCCTTTCGGGTGGGCGAGACCTGTCCCTGTAAATCCGTTGAACTACAGGAGGCGCGTTTTGGGCGACATAACGGTTTCGCTTGGTGGTGTAACAGCAAATTTTCTGTTCGCATTGGCGCTCGGGGCTCTGTACCATATTGCTCCTCGAGGTTCACTGAACGAAGCGGTACTATCTGTAGGAATAGTTCTCAACTGTGCACTTTTCACATTCAACCTTATACCGATTCCGCCACTGGATGGTTCTCACATATTCAAATATTTTCTGCCGAAGAGTCTAAGGTTACCCTATATCCGTATAGGTGCTTTCGGTTTTTTTATTCTGATGCTTTTTATGTATGTCCTTCAGAGGCATATTGCAGTAGGCGGAGGATTTGGACTGATTGGCTATCCTGTCCGCGTGGTTCTTTTTCTTACTGGACACGGCTGGGGAGGAGGGATGTGAAGAAAAGGTTACTGAGCGGGATGCGTCCGACGGGAGCTTTGCATTTGGGCAACTATGTTGGTGCGTTAAAGAACTGGGTTAAACTCCAGGAGGAGTATGAGTGTTATTATACGGTAGTTGACTGGCATGCTTTGATGAGCGAGTATAAAAATCCATCGGCTGTGCGCGAGGCGATTCCGGAGGTTGTTGCCGACTGGCTTGCTTGCGGGATAGACCCCAAAAAAAGCGTTGTCTTCAAGCAATCAGATGTTAAGGAGCATCTTGAGTTAGCGATGATTTTTGGGAATCTGGTTTCTCTTGGGAGGTTATACCGTTGTCCGACATACAAGGAGCAGTTGCGTGAACTTAGAGGCAAGGATATAACGAACTACTCTTTTTTGGGGTATCCTGTTTTGCAGGCGGCAGACATCCTCATATACCGGGCGGCGGTCGTTCCTGTTGGAGAAGACCAGTTGCCGCATATAGAACTGACGAGAGAGATAGCGCGTGATTTTAATTCGACATATAAAGAGGTTTTTCCTGAACCCGACGCTATTCTCACCCCAGTTCCGCGTCTGCCCGGGCTTGACGGGCGCAAAATGTCGAAATCGTACGGCAACGCAATATTTCTTGGCGATACAGAAGAGGAGATAAAGAGTAAGGTTATGGTTGCGTTGACCGACACGAAACGGGCAAGAAAGAGCGACCCTGGCCATCCAGACGAGTGTAATCTTTTTCCGTATTATCTTGCATTTTTCACGGAAAGAAGCGCAGAGTTACAGAGAGAGTGCGTTTCTGCGAAGATAGGCTGTGTTGACTGCAAGAAAAAACTGGCAGGGTTGTTAAGTGAATTTTTATCTCCGATTCGCGAAAAGCGGCAACAAGTTTTAAAAGAGCCTGCCTATATTGACGAAATATTGGGAGAGGGTGCTGTAAAGGCGAGAAAAACAGCGTCCGAGACGATGAGACTCGTCAGAAAGGCGATGGGGCTTATTTGATGGATGATTTGAGGCTATCATTGCAGGTTTTCACCGGACCTCTGGACCTACTTTTGTATTTAGTGGTAAAGAACGAAATGGACATACTTGATGTGGATGTGGGAAAGGTTGCCGAGCAGTTTTGTGAGTATGTTGAGGCGATGCGGGAGTTGGGATTGGGCATTGAGGGTGACTACCTTGTAATGGCGAGTCGTCTGGTAAGGATGAAGGCAAGTTATGTTGACCCTCGAGCGTCATATGATGCTGGGGGAGAAGATGTGATTGACCCGCGAGAGGAGTTGATTTCTGAGTTGTTGATGTATCGGGCGGTTAAGGAGGCTGCATTACATTTGTCAAGGAGGTTTGAACAAGCAAGCAAGTTTTATCCCTCAGGGGCACAGATTCCTGAAACCGAGAATACGGTCTCGCTTGAAGAAGTGTCGCTTTGGCAGTTGGCGTTTCTTTTTGCAAAACTGATGAAAGAGACAGGAGCGTTTACGCGTTCCATAACTGTTGAAATAGATGAGCGCACTGTGGAGGAGTATTTAGAGGAATTGTTGAAGAGGATAGAATCTCGTGTAGAGTTCATTCGGCTGATAGGAAGAAAGGTGAAGAGGACAGAAGTAGCGGGATATTTTCTGGCGGTGTTGGAGGGGGTGAGGCGGGGTGCGCTCAGGGCATATCAGGCGGAGCCTTTCGGGGGAATCTACATTGAGCGGCGTGATGAGATGTTAGCGACGGAGCGAACACAAGAAGAGAAAATTGACAGGGCTGTCGGATAATGGCTTCATACAGAGATTCCATACGCAGGTTCGATGTCTCTTTTCTTTGTGTAATGCCGCTGGTATTTGTGTATATTCTGGGTTCGGTATTTTTGCGATACGCACCGCCTAATGGTGCGGATTTTTTCACACCTCTTATTTACCATTACTTCGGGCAGCGAGGAGTTTTCGTTTTCGGGCTTCTCCTTTTACTCTTTTCTCTCGTCATCTACTCCCGTCTTAAGGAGCAGAAGAGTTTCAGAGCAGACTACATCATAGTTGTTTTTGCAGAAGGGATAGTGTTTGCCGTAATTATGGTCTTTTTTTTAAGTGTAGTGATACGCTCTATTTATCCTGTTGCAACTAGTTCTGAGAAGATAGGGTTTGCTGGTGTTCTCACCGTTTCCGCAGGGGCAGGGGTATGGGAAGAGATGCTCTTCCGTGTCTCAATAATGGGGGGACTATACTCTCTCATTCTCGGCAATAGGAAGAGATATAAGGTGGTTGCGTTTTTTGTAAGTCTTTTTATCAGTGCAGTGTTGTTTTCTCTTGCTCACTTTTTTGCAGAAACGCCGACGCTTCTTCTCTTCTTATACCGCTTTTTTGCGGGTGTGTTTCTCGGCACTCTGTATCTATGGCGAGGTTACGGTGTTTGTGCATATTCCCATTTCGTGTTTGATGTTCTGGCTCTTGTTTTTTCTAACCCTCGTGCGACATCCGTTCCGTAGCGCCAGAGAGATAAAGAGCAAATATTTCTTGTCCAACTTTTGCTTTTATCTTTTCAAGAGTAGCACGCAGTTTTTCAACTATTTCCTGAAGCCCCATTTTCGCAGCCAGTTCCTGACACCTCATCGCATAATAGACAGCCTCGTCGTAAGTAAGGGTTTTAAGGGAGAGAGTGACCAAGTTAAAAAGCGCTGAAAGTTGGAACTTCGGGAGTGGTTTCTCTTTGAGGGATTCGAGAATCGCAGTGAAATGGCGATGGGAAGCGGTGTTTTCTCCTTTCATAGAGGCGCAGATGGCTGCTCCTGTATGGCAGAATACAGCGCACTCAATATGGTTTCTCTGTTTCGCTTCGTTTAAGACTTCGAGAAAGAGTTGGTGTGCTTGAGAGAAGAGCCCTTGCCTTAATAGAACCATTGCGAGAAGCATTTTCGCTTCGCAAGCGAGCGGCAAGTTACCTAATTGGTTTGCAATCTCAACCCCTTGTCGGAGAGTTTTTTCTGCTTCTTCCAGAGAGTCCAGTTGAAGGAAAACCTGTCCAAGACCAAGGTATGTTGAGAGGAGAAAAGAAGGATTTTTGATAAGGGTATTGAGTCTTAACGCTTCTCTGTAAGCGTTGAGGGCACCGTGTAGGTCGTTGTTTCTGAAGAGGATGTATCCCAATTTGTCGAGGATGAAGACTTGAAGAAGGTCTTGCTTATCAGGGAATCTGCCGAGTAGTTCACTACTTAAGAG
>JAOAAR010000125.1 GCA_026418755.1 Planctomycetota bacterium | reverse complement strand
TGATGTCTCATCTGAACCGTTATGCTTCTGAGACGGCGCAGAGTTTTGAAATTCATTCCTGCACGGACATAACAGGTTTCGGTTTGGCAGGGCATCTTTTGAATGTGGCGACGAACTCGCAAGTGAGTATAGAAGTGGGGGTAGGAAGTGTTCCTCTCATAATGGGGGCGTACGAACTATGCGCCTCAGGGATTGCTCCTGGAGGGTTACACAGGAACAAAGACTTCTATCTCTGCGACACTGAGATAGAAAAGGGGGTTGATGAGATAATGGTGGATTTGATGTTCGACCCGCAGACCAGTGGTGGACTTGCGCTTTTTGTAGAGCCTTCATCTGCTGAACAGTTACTCAGAAAACTCAAGTCACAAGGGGAATCAGCAGCCATTATTGGCGCAGTCTTCCCGAAATCTGATAGAGGACTGATTCTGCGCAAGTAGAGATAGGGATGAAGGGGCTTCTTCCTTCTCACATCTTGCCGTAAAAGGATGTGATGTCGAAATAGAAGGAGCGTTTCTTTTTGCATTGCGTGCAGGTCACATCTATCTTGTCATACAATCTGCCGCCCTGCTCAAGGAACTGTTGCATCTCCACATCATATTCGCCGCCACAAGAGCACCTCTCACTTGCTATGTGCATATACTCTATCTCCACGCCTGTCAACTCGTCATCAGCAACTATTGTGATTGCATCCTTAACCGTTTCTCCTGCCATAATCTTCACCTTTCCCTTGCCTTTCTGGATAAAGTTAACAGACAATCCCCGAAACAGCAACAAAAACCGCTTTTCCTATCATTATTTTATCGTTCCTTGTTCTGTTGCACCGTGTGATTTTCTAATGGGTTAATTTGTCAGTGTTGAGATTCTTTTTCGCGCTTTTTGCGTTCAAGTTCGACGATAAGGTATGCGGCTTTGGAGAACTTGGGGTCTAATTGAAGTGCTTTTGCGCAGTGTGAGTAAGCCTGTTCGATATCTCCGAGTGGATCGTAGCATAGAGCAGAGTTGAAGTGGGCGCCCGCGCTTTTAGGTTCTTTTTCGAGGACTTTTTCAAACAGTTTGAGCGCGTTTTTGTACTCTTTTTGAAAGAGAAGGTAGGCACCTTCTAACATATTCACTTGTGCGTCGTTTGGAATATGTTTTTTCGCCTCTTTAAGATGGTATTTGAACTCTTTCTCGTAACGATTTCGTTCCCAGATTATGTATTCGCGCATCGTTTCCGAATCGGCTTTTTCCAAATCCTGTTCAATCGAAAGGAGTTTGTTCAGGGCAATTTCTGCGCGGTGACGATGCTCTTCTGGCTTCAGAGGGACGAGTCCGCCGTAGACGGTTTCTTCGGTTGTCATCTCGTTAGAGGCACAACCGAGAAATGAAGCAAGGAATAGAAGAGCCGAAGAGAAGCACATGAGAAAGAGAATCAGTCGGGGCATAAACTTTTGAGCACTCCAACAAGAGTCCAGAAACTTTCTGCTGGCAACTGCTCGGCGCGCATCGCTCCGACATCGCCTACACTCTCAATTATATGGCTCGCTTTGGAATGTTCAAGAGCGAAACCTAACTCGAGTGAGCGCAGAAGGGTCTTTCTGCGGAAACGGAAAATTCTTTCTAATATACTTATCTCCTGCTCATACTCTTGATGGTTGGCGACTCGTCTGATAAACTCCAATCGCACAACCGTTGAATCGACCTCAGGAATGGGATAGAAATTTCTTCGCGGCACATCAAAAAGTTTTTTTATTTTGAAGAACCTTTGGAGGAGGATGGAGAGAAGACCAAAGTTCTTGCTGCCTGGGGAAGCGCTTATCCGCTCGAATACCTCTTTTTGTGTCATTAAGGTTGCGAAAGAGAACGGATGAGGGAGGAGCGGTAGAGAGAGGAGGACTGCACCGCTGATGCAGTATGGGATGTTGGAGCAGAATACGGCGGAGGAGAGGTGTCTCTTGTGGACACCTTGCAGGAACTGTTTGAGTAGGTCTGTTCTGATTCTACCGTGCTCTATGGCGTCCGCGCATATGACAGTCACATTCTCAAGATTTGCAAGTCGCATTTTCGTGTTTTCGGCGAGTTTTTTATCAATTTCTACGGAGAAGACCCAGGCGGCGTGGTGGGAGAGCGCTTCTGTAAGGTTGCCGAGTCCGCCGCCCAGTTCAAAAACGGCGCAATCCTTCTGATAGAAGACCGCTGCTTCGGCGATTCTTGAGACGATATTCCTTGAAGTGAGAAAGACCTGTCCCAGTTTTTTATTCGGATTTCTGCCGAGTGCGGTTAAGATTTGCTTCAATTCAGTTTTGGTGAGCATTTTTTAGTGTCTCCTTATGCTCATTTTTGAATCGAGGAGAAGTCAGCGATTAAAACTTTATTGGAGCGAGTGTCAAACAAGGAGAAGATTGAGCCTTTTAAGTTGCTTCCGAAACTTAACTGAGCGGTACTGGAAAATAGGATGGGCAATTTTTCCTCAAGGGAGAGGTGGGATACCATACGGAGTTTGCCGTCGGAAGCAAGGACGGCGAGGAAATTCTCAAACGGTTTGAGCGAGATGACAGAGAAGCCGATGAAACCTTTTGCGAGGAGAGAGCCGCTTTTGATATCTATTTTCAACAGTTTGCCATCGCGAGTACCTATGTAGAGCGCTCTTCTATCGGAAGCGAGAGCGGAGATGGGAGAATCAATCTGAAGAGGAATCCGCCGAGAGGGATTTTTCTCGTCCAATTTTTCGCTTAATTTGAAGACTTCCATCTCTCGTGTCTGTGGCTCGAAGATGGCGACCTCATCTTCGGAGAGGAATACCGAATGGCGGCTCCAAGGCGGAGGAGAAAAGAGAACCACTTCGAACCCTCCTTCTTTGGGTTTAAACGCCTCTTCCGGAGGACCTCTGTAGAGAGACTCTTTTATCGAGCCGTCCTTTTTTGAAAGAAGGACGAAGCCGAAATGGGCGTAGAGAAGAAGAGTCTCTTTGAAGGAGACGAGACCGAATGGGCAATCCATCCGAGGACCTGACTTTTGAAACCAGAGTTGTTCAAGAGAAGGAACTTTCAAGGCTGCCACTGAGCCGGCACTGTCGCAGATGAAAAGGGTATTTCCGTCCTCGTCGAATGTCATTAAGCACGCCTTTACAGGAGAAATTTTACCTATCACTTTTCCTGTGAAAGTGTCCAGGAGGCAGAGCGTCTGGAAGTCGGAAATCGCAAGAAGTTTTCCGTCGGGTGAGAGCGCTGTTAAGACATTGTCTCGCTCCGCAGGTCTGTACTCAAATGGCTTAAGAGGAGAAGGGCTTTTTGCAGGTGAGAGGATAGTTATAGCAGGGGAGGAGGAAAGAGTTACGATAAAGTTTTCTGATGCGCAGAGTCCATTTGGCAGAGCACAACGGACGAAGAATTGTTCTTTCATCTGCCAGAAGCGCGTGTCCCACACATTTATTGCGCCGTTGTAATCAAATGTCAAGAATGTGTGGTCTTTAATGAATGCTATGCCGGCGGGAGGCACCGGAACGTCCAGTTTGGCTATCACAAACTCTTTCTTCCAGTCATAGACAGAGATTTTGCCTTCCATACCGCAGGCTACGACGAATGCGCCCGAGGATGGTGCTGCGAGTAGATACGGGTCGAAATCGAGAACCAAATCGCCTTTCGGCTTAAGGTCGGGAATAGAAAAAAGTTTTATTCGTGCGGGGATATCTCTTTTGCCTGAGGTCTCGTCTGTTTCAGCAGGGAAAGGAATGGCGAGCATCTTGTCGCTGTCCAAAATTGGAATGTCAAACCCCCAGAAGCCCATTCCATCTTTCTTTGTTACGACTGCACCTGACTTTCTGTCTAACAGAGTGAGGCTGCCGTTTCCTCTTACGACTGCGTAGTCACGCGTCATAGCGACGCCGTGAGTTGCGCTTACATCTTTGTTGTGCCAGAGAATCTTTTGGTCAACGAGAGAGTAGAGGCAGCAGTTGCCGTTTGTAAGGGCGAAAAGGGCGAGGCGCCCATCCTGGGATAACGCTGCTTTGAAAGGAGGTGCTGGTAAAGGAGGCATAGATTCTATTTTCAAACTCTTCATGTTGAGGAGGAAGGGTGTCGCAGATTCTGCTGAAATAAGAAGCAGATTCTCGTCGTTTAAGAAATATCCTGCGTAAAAAGAGGGTGTATGATGGAGTTCTTTAACGAGTCTGTATCCTTGCGATGCACTTAAAGTTCTGAGGTACTCTGTCCATATACCTGCTCCCAAACTTGCCGCCTGAGCACAGAGGTTCTCACAATCGTGGAACTTTCTCTGTTCGTAAAGAGCCCTTGCTTGTGCAAAAACGCTCTCTGCGTAAGCGGTCTGGAGTTCTTTACGCATCTGCTCCTCTTTACGCCTTGCTTCTTCTGCCGCTTTTCTTGCAATCTCCTCCTTTTTCAAGGCTTCTACTGTTGCCATCCGCGCTTCTTCTTCGTTTCTCCGTGCATCTTCCGCCGCTTTTCTTGCAACCTCTTCTTTCTTACGGGCTTCTTCTGCTTTCAAGCGCTCTTCTTCCGCTATCTCTTTCTGTCGGACTGCTTCATCTCGCTCTATCCGTATTCTTCTTGCTGCACTGATTTGTGCAGATATGAACCAGACCGCCAAAGTGAGTAAGAGGAGTGCAGCCACTCCAATCGTCAAGTAGAGGGGTTTGTTGCGTGCAAACCGTTTTTTCGCAAAGTACCACCATCCTGCTCTCGCCGCTTTGAGAGGCTCTCCTTTTAGATAGCGCTCAATCTCGTCTGCCAACTCCTTAGCGCTCTCGTAACGCATCTCTTTTTTCTTCTCCATCGCCTTCAAAATGATTGTCTCGAGTTCCCAGTCAATTTTCGGGTTGGAGACGCTTGGGCGCTCAGGCTCCTCCTCGAAAATTTTTCGGCAGACTTCATAAAGGCTTGCGCCGGTGAAGGGAAGTTTTCCGACAAGCGCCTGATACATTATCACACCAAGAGAATAGACATCACTTCTTGTGTCCATCTCTGAAATTTTTCCTTCAGCCTGTTCGGGCGGCATATATTCGGGAGTGCCCAGAAGAGTCCCATCTGTTGTTTTGAGAGTTTTGTCTCTCTCTCCTTTCACCCTCTTTGCTAACCCGAAGTCCATCACGCGGACATTGCCGCTTTTGTCAACCATAATGTTTGCGGGCTTTAAGTCGCGATGGATTATTCCGTTCATATGGGCGTGATGGACTGCCAAAGCGACATCACGAAGCAGACGCAATAACTTCACCTTGCTCGGCTTCTCCTCTCTTATGAATTTTCTTAAATCTCTGCCCTCTACATACTCCATCACAAAGTAGTAGTTGCCGTTATGAGCACCTATTTCGTATATTGGGATTATGTGAGGATGATTGAGGCGGGCTGCAGATTCTGCTTCGAGGAGGAATCGGCGAACAGCGTTTTCGTCTCCCATCATCGAGGGGAGCATCACTTTTACTGCAACATAACGGCGCAACTCCTCATCGTAACATTTATACACTTTTCCCATCCCACCTTCGCCGAGGACTCCCACCACCTTGTATTTGCCGATTCTCGCTCCTCCTTTCCCCTCAACAGTCGCCACCGCACCTGCTCCGGGAACGACCGTCCTCTTCCCATGTTCAGTGTCTTCTTTGGAAAGAGTCAAAGCATCACCTTCAGTCTTCATATCCATTAAATCACCTAACTGTTCCTCTTTCAGGAAGCCCTTTGAAAGGAGAATTGCCACGAGTGGGCGCTCGGGGTCATCTCTTTTTATTTTTGCGCAAAGATTTAACTGCTCCTTAGTGATGAAACCCTTCGCCAGTGCGCTTTTGGCGAGCATCGTCTCTTTCTCATTAAATGGGTTTTTCATCGTTTTCTCTCCATATCTAACTCGCATTATCGAGTATAACACCTTATTATAAAAATACGACTCGTATTTTCCGAAATTCATCAGAGGGGAAAGAAATCGGGGTATCAGTTACAGCGTTGTTGTTATGGGGCATTTTTGATTGAGAAGAAGAAAGTAAAGGGGTATCATTGTAGAAAGGAATTGAGGATGGAGGTCTTTATTTTATGTGGATTTTCGTGCAGGTAGCAAGAGCAGTGATTATTGTTCTCGTCGGAATTCTCTGTGGAGTCATTTTCGGGCAGGAGAAAAAGGAGGAAGGAAAGGAGAAGGTGCCTCAGATTGAGGCGGCGGTATGGGTTGATGGGGCAGAGGTGGTTTCTCCACTGAAAGTCCGCTCTCTTCTTGCGAGGCTGAAGGGCGTAAGAAGGCTTTTTGTTTGTGTGAAGTCAGGGAGCGGGCGGATTTTATGGCAGAGTAAGATGTTCAAGGAGGCGATTGCCGATGGTTTGAGC
>JAOAAR010000124.1 GCA_026418755.1 Planctomycetota bacterium | reverse complement strand
CAGTAAAGACAAGCGAATCCGCCGTGAACTGGAAGCGGACACCATATATCAGGAGTATCTGGCACTAAAGGAAGCAAAAAAAGCAGATGCTGCTAAAGCACGACTACAACTTCTCACTGCGAAGTATCCTGATACGGAGGCAGGTAAGCGGGCGTTTGAAATTCTCGCCGCTGAGGAGGAATCCCAGAAACCACCCCAAAAGTGAGTTTTTTTCTCTCTACCTCCTTCGATGAGGGTCCATATCCTCCGTAATAGCCGCTTAACCAGTGCAGGTTGCCTTTATCAAGCGCAAGACAAAGTGCATAACAACC
>JAOAAR010000123.1 GCA_026418755.1 Planctomycetota bacterium | reverse complement strand
CTGTGGATGTGAACACGGGGCGGTTTCTTGCGCCCAATGCACTCTACGAGAATGGTGGCTTACTCTCCTTAAGAGTGACGGAAGAACCTCTCTTTTTTGTAACATTTTTTGATAAGTGTGAACCGGAATGGGGAGTTAAGGATTTGTCCCATCAATCTGTTTATCACTTTTCTGGGATGTGGGTTTATTATTATGGTCACCTCTACCCTGACGAGGCTTTTTGGGCACCGCTTAGAAAAGTTCCCAATACCACTCCCATTTTACAGGATGACTTAAAGCGACGCGTAAGGGCGCCGATTAAAAGGCTTTCAAGAGGCGAGGCGTTTGCTGAGATTGAGAGGAAGAGTGGGCTTGATGTGAGGAATCTGGTTCATAATTCGGACTATGTCGTTGCGGTATCGGGTGAAAGGCGGGTGGTGTTTAGCGATTTTACGAGTATAATTGCGCCGACGATTTATCTTCTCAAACTTCCTTGAAGGGGCGGTAGAGTGGCGGCGGCATTTGAAGAGGTGCGGTTTCTGATGCAGCGAGGCGGTCTATTAGTTTATGTTATAATAGGTGTGAGTATTGTTGGCTGGTTCCTCGCCATGCGCGCTTTTGTATTTCTTCGTCTTGCTATGAAGGAGATGAAGGGAGGTGGGTCTCCTTGTTTTAGTGAGGCGGAGAAAAGGATAAAGAAATCTCAGGAGATGCTTCACATAGTAGGAGTGCTGGCGGGAATTGCTCCGCTTCTTGGGCTTTTGGGAACGGTGCGTGGTATGATGAGTGCTTTCAAGACGGTCGAGGCGTATGGGACTTTAGAATCTTCGTTCATCTCGGCGGGGATTTCTGAGGCGGTGCTGACGACGGAGGCTGGCCTCATCGTTGCGCTACCTTTGATGATTTTAGCATTTTATGGGGTCTATCTTGTTGAGCGCGCTGAACGGAGAATAGGAAAGGGGAGAAGGGGTGCGCAGGTCGAGGGTTAAAGAACCGCAGATTTCCATTGCTCCACTCATTGATATGATGTTCATACTTTTAATCTTCTTTTTAGTGACGGCACATTTTGAGAAGTATAGTGTAGTGCCTGTTGAGCGTCCGCGTGCGGCGAGTGTCGGCATCTTAAGCGAGCGCCCTTTTGTTGTCACTTTATCGAAGGACGGGATTTTGTCTGTGGGGGGGAAGCGCACTGACTTGACAGGACTGCGGATGCTGGTGCGCGAGGCTTTGCGTGGTATGCCTGAGCGGGCAGTTATTATCGATTCGGATAAAGGGGCGCCGGTGGGCAAGTTGGTCGAGGTGCTGGATGAGTGCAGAATAGCAGGTGCGAAAAAAATCTCTGTTGCCGCAGAGCACAAACGCTGACAAGACTACTTATTGGTTCAGGTATTAGGAAACCATTTGCTTATGTTCTCGTATAAAATTTTCGACCAGGTTTCCATTTCGTCCTTGAAACTGGCGAGTTCTCTTATGGCTATGAACTCTCCGCTCATCTGCTCAGATTCTCCAATCCTGATTCGGTTCTTGTTTTCAACCTTTACCGTATGAACGAGCCCGAAATGGACAGCGCCGACCGAATTGCTCTCATCGTTTAAGACTCCTACGAGCCTTATGGAGAACTTACACAAAAGAAGCAACTCCTCATTCAGTTCCCGCATAAGGGCTGCTTTAAGTAATGTGTCGAAATCTTTTTCGCTGCCATCAGCAGGATTTATATGTCCGCCGATTCCAAGCGAATAGAGATTATGCAGCCTCTTCTCGTCCTGTGTGGCTTTTCGCTTGATAAGCAATACTCTATCGGCACTGATGATGGGACAGTACGGAATCACCTGTTTGGTTGAAGGGTCATCTTCTGCTTTGCTGCGGAGAGTGAAAAAGCAGTTCTTACGGATGTTTGAGATAATGGTTTCGAGTTTCTTTTGCTCGGAAACGAATCCGCTAAACTCTCCCACACCTTCGAAGAGCGCATCTCTTCTAACGACAAGCACGGACTTTTCCATTTCACCTTCTTTCAATCACTACTGATGAGACAGCCGATGATTCAACCGAACAGAAGTGCGAAGGGATGCATTGTGAGAGTATAAGTTTTAAGCGGTATGAGAGTCTCGCAGTGATTAAAAATCCATCGTCATCATAAAGCGCCCAGCCACTCATATTCGGCTCTTTAATCTCAACTTTTATCACTCCTTTAAGATGCTCGTTGGGTAAGAATTCAATCCTTTCGAGAAGAATCTCCCAACGCTTTCCCTCTCTCATCTTGCCTGCTTCGCGGTATGAGAGACAGAGAAGAAGTTCTCCAAGAGGAGAAAGAGGCAGAGAAGATTTGTCGTTTCTCTCTTTCCAGGGGTCTTTATGACGGAGGCTGACAGAAAGTGCGAAGGAGAGGGTTTGAAGTGCTATGTTCTTTTCAGCCTGCTTGAAGAACGGAATCTCTTCAGGAGTGTTTGTCAGTTGTCTTTCGTCAGAAGATAGAATCAAAGGTTTATTTCTGAAGGTTTCAAAGAACAGTCCACTCGCTTTTGGCTCGCCCTCTTTTCCTGTTTCATAAACCCATGTTTTGTCATTAGTGTGCCGCTCTATGCGCGCAGATAGAACGGTGTAACTCTCTCTGTTGCCGAAGTCAACCGCATAGTCAAGCAGGTAACTGGACTTCTCTCTATGGACTTTCTCATCTTCGCTTTGGATTGTGTGCACCACAAGTGTAGATGTCTCACAGCGGAAAACAAAAGTCTTCGTTGGTGCTTTTTGGATTACGAAAAAGCCTGCAACCACAAATACTATCAGGCTGAAAGCGGAAAGCCTCATTATCCTTAAGCCTTCTACTTCTTCGGTTCGGAGAGTTCGAGTGTCACATTCTGCTTCTCTACTTCGCCATCAAACTTGAACGACTGTTCCAGCGAGAATTTACTCGGACGCTTGTTCTTCAAATCGAACTGCAAACTTCCACTCCCTTTTGCTTCCTTCACTTCTTCCGATTTCACCGACTTAAGAGTGTATGTTAACTCGGCAGATTCCGCCTTCACTTCTTTCAATGTGACATCATAGGTTATATCCACTTCTTGATACACCACAGTCAGCGAATGTGCCTTGAGAGTAACACTCCATTTCTCTCCGATACGCTCGCTTAAGTTCTTCCCTCCACTCTTGCTCCCTGCGGAGGAGATGAAAATCAGCCATTTCATCATCGAGCGGAAAACCGGCTCATATTGAAGAGCGAGCATTGCTGCCACATTCTCGTCTCCTGATGCCGCCTCTTTTGAATACTCATCTATATTCTTAATCTGCTTTATCTCGCTTTTGGAGATTGTCACTAATAATCCTTTCTCTTTGACAAGACTGAACATCTTTTTTTGCGCATCTCCTTCCAGTTTTTCGCTGTCAATCTCTTTCTCACCAGAGCGCTTGAAAGAAAGAAGAGAAACCTTCATCTGGATTTCGTTGCCCTTGACATCTAAGACCTCCACCGCCGTCTTCGATGTGAGCGATGATGTGAGTTTATCCCCTCCACCGTAGTCCATCTCAAGTTTTTCACTGAGTGAAACTTCAAATTTTGCCCCCTTTTTCCATTCTGTCTCAAGAGAATCACCTGCGGCAAACAGAGTGGCGCATAAAAGAGCGATGTAAGCAATGAAAAGATGCTTCTTCATGACTTAACCCCCCATAATATATTTAGTGTTTTTGATATATGGTACCTTAAGAATCCAGTAAGTCAATAGAAAACTCTGCAAGGGGAAAACCCTTTTACTACAAACAGGAGGATAAATACTTCACTCGCAGTGGCGCCTCGATATACAGATTCATCTGGTGAAGGGAAGGGAATCTCTACAAGAGTTTTTTGTTTGACACAAGGGAGAGTTTTATTTAATCTAATGAAACTCAATGTGAGGGAGGTTGTCCGATGTTTGATTTGATGAAGAACGATGTAGAATTGGCGAAAGAGGCGCTGAAGAAGGGGCTTATTTCTGAGCAGCAGTTGGAGGAAGCGTTGAAGATAAAGGAGAAAGAAGGTTCTGTGCGTTCAGTTATCACTATTATGATTGATAAAGGAGTCATATCTAATAAGGTTGTGAAAGAGATTATTACGAATTTGAAAGGGAAGACGGTAAGCGAAGAAGATGAGTCTTATGAGGATATAGAGTTTGGAGAGGAGGCAGCGAAGAAGGGTTACATAACATACACGCAGTTGTGGGATGCTATTGAGAACAGGTTGAAGACAAATCAGAGAATAGAGCAATTACTACACAAAGGCGGGACACTTTCACTTGATGATGCATTGGATGTACTTGAATCGCAGGGAAAGAAGATAATGAAGTGCCCTGAGTGTCAGGCGCAATATACGGTGAAAGATTTCAGGGAAGGGCAGGAGTACACATGCCTCAAATGTGGGGCGCCTCTTCAGTTACCAGACAAGATTGAGACTCTTTCCACCGAAGGGACGGCATATGATACAAAGACTCATATTAAGAAGATTGACGATATGTTCATCGGCAAGCGGGTCGGTTCCTGCCAGATTATGGAGAAGTTGGGTGAAGGTGGTATGGGGGTCGTCTTCAAGGCGAAGCATGTGACTCTGAACAAGGATGTGGCGGTGAAGATTCTTTCTCCTGCTTTGATGGGGGAGATGCATAAGAAGAGGTTTTTGAGGGAGGCAAGGGCTGCCGCGAAAATCGAGCATCCGAACATAGTGACTGTATATGATGCAGGTGAGTTTGAAGGCGGATACAGTTACATTGTGATGCAGTTCATTGATGGAGAAAGTTTGTCGAAGAAGATAGAGAGAGAGCAAAGGATTGACCAGTTGAGTGCGGTGCGGATGATAAAAGATGCGGCAAAGGCTTTGATGACGGCTCACAAACAAGGAATGATACATCGAGACATAAAGCCTGACAATATAATGCTGACGAAAGCAGGGGAGGTGAAGGTAGCAGATTTTGGGCTGGTAAAAAGCGCCGATGTGGAGAAGGACCTGTCGCTTTCGAAATCGCTTCTGATGGGGACGCCGCACTATATGGCGCCTGAGCAGTTTGAAGGGAAACCTGCTGATGCACGGGTTGACATTTATGCATTGGGTGTGACATTTTTCGAAATAGTGACAGGGAAAAAACCCTTTGACGGGAAGACCGCATTCAAGATAATGGAAGCCCACTTAAGGCAGGAGCCTCCGAAGCCTGAGACTCTTTCGAAGGAGATACATCCGGAAGTTTCAAGAGTGATTTTGAAGATGTTGCAGAAAGAGCCTGAAAAACGGTATCAGACGGCAGAAGAGTTGATTAAGGATTTGGAGCGTGTAGAGGGGATTCTTACGGGCGTCAGGCCTGCTGGAGAGAAGAGATTTCCTGTGGCGCTATCCATTGCTGCAGTGTTAGTTGTTGTAGCGGCGGTGGTTGGATACTTTATTTATGACGGTTATAAACGGAAGAAGGAAGAAGAGGCGCAAAAAGAAGCGCTGATAAGAAGTGCTCAGGACGAGTTGAACAAACTTTTGCCCATAGTGGATTCTTTTGTTGAGAAGAGGCAGTTTGATGTTGCATTGGAGAGGCTTGATTCTTACCCTTCGCAGTATCAGATGACTCCTTCGTATACTGTCTTGCAGAGCAGGCGTAGCGAGATTATAAAGAAGTTCAAGGAGTATGCGGGAGCGGGGATTGCTGTTTTGGCGGCGGATACGACTGAAAAACCTGAGGAGACTGTTCAGTTGGCGGAGCCTCTGCTTCAGATGGTAAGAGGAGTTTTCCGCCTTGCAAAAGATGATGAAACAGAAAGATTGAAGGAGAGTATTGAAGGGATTTACAAGACTGCTGAGGATACTGTTAAGAGTGCGAAGGATGGTTATGCGAGCATAGAGAGGCAATTGGACGAGATGCGCAAGGGGGGGGATTTTGAGCGTGGGAAGGAGATTCTATTGCCGTTTACAGCGAGCAAGGTCACATCGGTGAGGGAAGCGGCGAGAAAGCAGGTAGAGAAATTTGAAGAGATGATTGCTAATGCGAGGCGCGATTTTGAATCGGCGCTAACGAGAGCGGAAGTTAAGGAAGGAAAGGGCGATTACGAGGCGGCAATAAAAGAACTCGAAATATACAAAGAGAGCAAAATTACTTCTATTAGGACTAAGGCGAACGAGGAGTTAGGGAGATTACGGACTCTTAAAGCGGCGAAAGAGGATGAGCAAAAACTGCGAGACAGTTTTGAAAGACAAATCAAGGAGATAGATTCCCTTCTTGAGCAGGGTAAGAGTGAAGAGGCGGCTGATATGTGTAAGAAGTTGACAACAATTCCTTTGAGCGACCTTGCATTGAAAGCGAAGGAGAAACTTCTTTTTGTGAAAGAGCGGAT
>JAOAAR010000122.1 GCA_026418755.1 Planctomycetota bacterium | reverse complement strand
TATTAACAAGATCTGTCCATGGCGTAGTCGGGAAAACTCGTCCAGAACCACCTATTTCAGTGTCTTCCCGCATCTTAACCACCGCCGTAAAACCACAATTATATACTCTATGCCTTGCCTCTAAGTTCAAGCCGCTATGTATCCTCTTAATAAGATAAGTCTCAAACCTATTCACATCTCATAATCGCTCTGTCTTTTTATATAAGATGTGAATCGCCCCCCCCCTCTTTTTAGAATGCATCCTTTGCGCCTTAACAGAAAAAGAGATATGTTTTACCTTCTGCTGCTGTGCCTGATTAAAAAGCTGGCGCTCGGATTTGAACCGAGAACCTGCGGTTTACAAAACCGCTGCTCTGCCGTTGAGCTACGCCAGCGTCACCTTCCACCGCTCTTTTCTCTGACCTGTGCTTCCCACCTCTCAATATTACCCATTATGCCTGAAAAACTCTCATTCCCTTTCATCCCTTGTAAAAACTGAAGAGCAGCCTCAAACTGTCCAGCCGCAATCAAACGCTCCACCTTCCTATTCATCGCCGTTACAGCCCATGCATTTATGAATGAACCCAACTTGTCTTTGATTCCTGTCGTATTGTGCAATTCAGAACATACTTCAACCATCTTGTCAAACTCACCGCTTTCTGCCATATCGCTCATATGTTTATCCAACACCGCCGCCCCCATAATCACTACCATCGCCGAGCCCCAACCCCACACCTTCTTTTTCTCCTTCGCCTTCTCCGCATCAGACTCTTCTTCATCTATGGAATGGTACCTGTCCCTGACAATGTCTATGCTTCGTGCTACGCGTTCATACGCCTTCCTGAACTCCGACTTCGCCACAAAATCCACCACCTGCTTAAGAGCCTCCTTCACCTCCTCAGGCAAACTCTCCATGTTTTCGAGAACTTCCTTATACAAGGAAATCTGCTCAAAAGCGGGAGTCTTCTCAAGTTCCGGCGGAAATCTCTTCAACTCACCCAGAGCCCCCGCATAGTCCCCCCGCAGAATACACACTCGTGCACTCTGCGTCGCTTTCTCCATCGGCTCATAGGAGAGTTCCGCCAGTTTGTCCATTAACCGCGCCTTTTTACGGTCAAACTCTTCCACTTTCCCAACATATATCGTCTTCTCCAGTTTGTTTCGCACCTCCTCTACTTTCCTTATATACTCAATCAGTTTCGTCGGATTGCTCACATCAGCCGTCTTCTCGTATTCAGCAAACTCTTTAAGCGCTCTCTCCGCTTCCGCATCCAACGCCTCGCCCGCCACCTCCTCTTCCGTCGGCGCCTTCCCCGCAGGACCACAACCCGCCCAAATCGTCACACAAAAAACCATCAAAAACCATCTCATACTATTACCTCCAACTCCCTATCCCCTCTTTCACTTCCTCTTTGGCGGATACACCTTCGTCCTTCCACTCACCAGATAAATCTCTTTCACTTCACCCTTCTGAACAAGCACATACTCTCCTTCTTTACCTTTAAGAACAATATACTGGTCCGTCGCATAATCAACCTTGCCCCATTCCCACCAATCTATAAAATTCTCCTCATCCACGCACAGAATCTGCACCTCTTTACCGACAAGTTCCGTAAACTTCATCTGTCGCACCTCCAATTTCGCGTCTAAATCTAAAAATGAAATGATAAGCAGAAAGAATATAGCATGCAAGATAAATCACCTCATAACCCACCTCGACCCATACAATTAATAAACTACTACCTGCCCACAATGGAAGGAGACTTCGAGAAATAAGTAAGAATCTGACAAAAGCGCAGAAGTAAAATCTGAACCGATTATTAGAAGAATGGCTCCCTCTATTATACTCATATGGAAACGGAAGGGAACTCAGAAATGTTTGTGTGAGGGATAAAGTTCGCCTTGACGAACTCGTCCATAAACTGCTGATTCATCATCAGGTCAATATAGGTCATCTTGTGGGCAATATGTTCTATCCGTTCAAGTGCAGATTCGGAAATGAGCGCCATCTTAGCGCCTGCTATGGCGGTATTTCCCACAAATGCGATTCTATCGTGAGGAACATCAGGAAGCATACCTATGGTGATTGCACTGGCAATATTTACATAGTTTCCAAAACCACCAGCAAGATAGAACTGTTCAATCGCTTCAAGCGGCAGATTCAATTGAGAGAGAAGGATTTTAATGGCTGCATATACTGCAGCCTTTGAACGGAGAATGTTTGCTATATCTATCTCATTAATGGTTATGTCGTGAGGTGCCTTTTCCTCTCCCTTCCGTACGATGGTAAATCCTGCAACATTATCTTCGATGAATAGGCGGTCGCAGTTTATAGTTCTGTTGAATCTTCCTGTACGCTCGAGGATGGAAAGGTAAAACAGTTTTGCTATAATGTCAATAAGACCCGAGCCGCAGATGCCCAGCGGGGGTCTATTGCCTATCGTGCTCCAATGGATGTCGCAGGAGTCACCTCTCCTCTCGATTTTAACCGATTCGATTGCACCCTTAGTAGCGCGCATCCCACATTCCACACCACTCCCTTCAAAAGCAGGTCCTGCACTACAAGAGCAGCAAGCAAGGAACTCTTTGTTTCCGATAACCACTTCGCCATTTGTGCCGATGTCAATAAAAAGGGAAAGTTTATCAGTTCTGTCCATACAGACTGCAACAATCCCACCTGTAATATCAGCCCCTATGTAGACCGCAACAGATGGCAGTGGATAAAGTAAAGCACGGGAATGAGACTTTATGCCAACCTCAAGAGCGCGAATAGGAGGAATGATGTTTGCGACAGGAACGAACGGTTCTCGGCGGAGCCTGTGGGCATCAAGTCCCAACAAGAAGTGCATCATTGCTGTGTTCCCAGCAACGACTACCGCCACAATCTCATCGTGACGCCTTTTTAAACGGCGACATAGTTTGTCAACCAGTTCGTTTATGTCGGTAATAATCAGACTTTGCATTTTGCCAAAAGCATCGTTTTGTTCAGCGTATATGATTCGAGTAATATAATCCTCCCCGTATGCGATTTGAGAGTTATACTTCGCCTCCATCCCAAGTGTCTTCCCGTCCCCTAAGTCAACCAGATGTACAACAACCGTAGTAGTACCGACATCAACAGCCACCCCAAGCGCTTCTGCCTTCTTGTTGCCGCTTTCAAGAGCCATTATCTCGTATGTGTTCTGCCTCTTCCCTATTGTAACCGTTATATCCCCATCCTTCTCGCGCAGTTTCCTCCCAAGTTGACGAAGCATCTTATATCCTATCTGAAACGGCATTTCCGGGCGTTTGAGCGCTTTGCGCAAAGCGGTGCGCAGCCGCTCGTAGTCGGCTACAGGGCTTGCAACTGATGCTTCTTCAACCCGCAATCTCACCTTACGCACCAAAGGTTCAAACGGCATCTCTCGCATATTTCTCGCCACTATCATCTGCCCTCTTGAAGAGGTCTCCCCATCCATCAGAATTTTGCCGCCTGAAAGCGCCGCCTCCTTTGGCACCTCCACTGAGATATCACCTTTGACCAGACTTCGGCAGGCTAACACATAGCCTTTGCTCGCCAATGAATCGCGCAATTTATACGCTGTAGGAAGATGTTCAACTTCACCTCTCAGGATTCTTACCCTGCACTTACCGCAAACCCCTTCACCACCGCAAACAGAGTTCACAAAGACCCCTGCTTCTTGCGCTGCAAAAAGCAGGTTTGTTCCGTCTTTCACTGTTACTTCAACCCCGAGTGGCAGAAATTTTACGCGGCACTCCATTTGGAACTTCCCCGTGACCTTAATCTCTATTCTACAGAACTGACAAGGCGATTCACAGATAATCGAGTTTTTCAGCAAGAAGAGTAGAGAATTTTTTCTATTTGACCTTTCCAAATGACTGCCCTACAATCAGACAAGGTTATATAAGGAGTGACTTAAATGGAACTCTCTGATGCACCAAAGTTTTCTCCCTACATAAGCGCGGAGAAAGAGAAGGAAGAATTCACACCTCAAGCAGTAGTGTTAGGAGTCATAATCTCTGCAGGAATGTGCGCAGCAATGCTTTACATCGGACTTCGTCTCGGAATGACAATCTGCGCCTCCATTCCTGCCGCAGTCATCTCAATGGGGATTTTACGCGGGATTTTACGAAAAGGTACCATTCTCGAAAACAACATTGTTCAGACAATCGGCTCGGCAGGAGAGTCTCTTGCAGCAGGCGCACTCTTTACTATGCCTGCCCTCCTCATGGCAGGAGTATGGAGCGATTTTGACTACTGGACTGTGACCAATGTCACACTCCTCGGAGGCATTCTTGGAGTAATGTTTATGATACCCCTCCGCCGTTCGCTCATACTCGAGACAAAAGAAGTGACATACCCTGAAGGGGTCGCTTGCGCTGAAGTTCTCAAAGCAGGAGAAAAGAAGGGAACAGGCGCTCTCCTACTCCTTATTGGTGGTATACTCGGCGCAGGAGCAAAGTTCGCACTCGCCTTTATCCCCAAGGCTTTGGAAACTCTTACTCTTCCCATAGTCTTCTCCAAACGGATATTCACGAGTTTTGCTATCGAATTCTCTCTCGCAGGGTTAGGTGTCGGCTACATAGTCGGTCCTAACATTGCTGTTCTGGTCCTGTTAGGCGGTGCAATCGCCTGGTATGTTGCCATACCTTTATACTTGTCTTTCAACCCGGAGTTGACGGCACAACTCTCAAAAGTCACCTCCGATAAACTCAACGAAGAAATGTTAGGAATTCTCGGTAAGGTATTCGGAAAAGTAAGATATCTCGGTGTTGGTGCAATGGTGGTCGGTGGTCTCTGGTCAGTCTTCCGTATGCGCACAGGAATTGCTAAAGCGCTTAAGAGCCTCGCCGGCCGGATTACACCAAGTTCAGTAGAACCGCTTAAAACTATCAAACGAACCGACCAAGACCTGCCGATGAAATTCATAATACTGGGCGCTGTCATCTGCATTCTCGGAATATATATTCTTTACGGAAATACCCTTCACAGTTACTCGACCGCTGTGATTCCCACACTTGCAATGTTTATCGCAGGTTTCTTCTTTGTTGCCGTCTCCTCCTACATAACAGGACTTGTAGGCTCCTCCAACAACCCCGTTTCAGGAATGACAATCTGTACCATACTTTTCACATTCGCTCTATTGTGGCTCTTCGGTATAAGCGGGAAAACAGGCATAACAGCGCTTCTTATAGTAGCAGGCGTAGTCTGCTCGGCAGCAGCAACAGCAGGTGATATTTCGCAGGATTTGAAGACAGGTTATCTCGTCGGCGCATCTCCAAAAAGACAACAGGTAGGACAGATTATCGGCGTTGTGGCAGGAGCATTCATAATCGCCCCCGTCCTTTCCTCGCTCCATCAGGCATACAAGATAGGAGAAGGAGGGAGTTTGAGTGCACCGCAGGCTTCAATGTTCAGAAGTCTCGCCGAAGGGCTAATGATGCCCAAAGAAGGTGGCTCGGGAATCCCTTGGAACATCGTCCTCATCGGCGCGATTATGGCAATCGGAATCGGTATAGCAGATGAGTTCCTCCGCAAGGCGAACTCAAAGTTCCGTCTCCACATCATGCCACTCGCCGTCGGACTCTATCTCCCCCTGAGATTAGGTGTCATCATATTCATCGGCGGACTCCTCTCGATTCTTCACACCCTTCTAATGAAGAAAAAAGACGAAAAGGAAAAAGAATGGCTCAAACAGTTGGGAGTGCTACTTGCCTCAGGAATGGTTGCCGGGGAAGCGCTGGCAGGAATTGCAGTCGCCGGGATTTATATTGCTTTGAAAATGTCCCCCCCAGAGGGAGGAATCCATTGGTACCCAGGTGTGGTCTTCATCGCTGCAGCGGCAGTTCTCCTACTTTCGACCAAAACCTTCATAACGAAAAAAGATAGCGAGAGAGAGTGATATGAGAAGAAGATTCTTTTCTGTTATCTTTATCCTCATTTCCGCTTCTGTGCTTGTTTTTGTCTCCATCTCATCCTCCCCCTTTGTGTGCCTCGGTGCGGAGAGAGAGCAGAAGATATTCAATCTAAAGGTTCACGAGTATACCCTCGAAAACGGTTTGAAACTTCTCGTCGTCCAGCGCGACACGCCGACAGTTTCCTGCCAGTTATGGTTTGATGTGGGTAGCGCAAACGACCCTGATGGACTAAGTGGTGCTGCACACTTTTTCGAGCATATGATGTTCAAAGGAACACGCACAATCGGAACAAAAGACTACGAGAAAGAGAAACCCCTTCTTGATGAATCTATTCGGATAATGAGACTTCACGATTCCGAATGTCAGAAGAGAGAGCCTGATTACTGTCTCTTATACACATCT
>JAOAAR010000011.1 GCA_026418755.1 Planctomycetota bacterium | reverse complement strand
CGAGCAATCCTTCAGCCCAGACGGAAAAGTGCTTGCAACAGTGGGCAACGACAGAACTGTCCGTCTTTGGAATCCTGAAAGAGGGGAACTGTTGCGCAAACCGGAGGGGCATACAGGGGCGACCCGTTCTGTCGCATTCAGCCCTCATGGTAAATTGCTTGCTTCCACGAGTGAGGACGAGACAATCAGAATCTGGGATGCGCAGACAGGGAAACTTCTTCACACACTTACAGGTCATAGAGGGTTTGTCTATTCAGAGTGGCTTGAGTAAAGAGGGCGTTGTTTTCATTTTCGCTTTTTAACCGCATCAAAAAGTCGCACCCTGTATGATGCGCTTAGGAGTAGTGGCGCATAGTTTCAGGTTCACCTCCAACCCTGAAGGTGCACTTTTCGTGGTGTCCTCTACACAGGATAGGTGCTCAAGAAAGTTCGTTGAGAAAATAAAGGTTTATGGCACTCTTATGGAGATTTAAACTCTTCTTTTGTGACTGTGGGCAACTTTTCGACTATAAGTGGTCTTCCAACGATTTTGGGAGTCAAATTTTCCAAATCCACTCCGAGGCGCACCAATATAGTTGCAGGGATATCGTATAGAGTACCTCCGTGGTTTACCGCTTTGTCGTTTGTTACGAGCCAGCAATGAGGCGCATAATTGTGGCTTTTTGCGTCCTTGTCGAAGCCGTGGTCTGTTGTGACATAAATGAGCGTTTTTTCGTAAAGATTCTGGTCTTTCAACCATTTGACAATTTTCCCGAGCCACTCATCACAAAGAACCGCCGCATCTCGATATTCTTGACTGTTCCTTCCGTATTTATGCCCTGCGTGGTCAGGGTCTGCGAAGTGGAAGAATGCGAAAAAGTTTGAACTTTTCACCTGTTCAAGATATTTGAGACAGAGTTCACCTGTTTCGCTCGCTTCGCGTTGCTCGCTGTCAAAAACATCGAGATTTTTGCGGGTAAGATAAAACGGCTCCCCTTCTATCTGGTCCTCATAAGTATCATCTGCGCCTTCAGGAACATCTTTCCTTTTCTTTCTCAATTTCTGCTCATTCAGAAGTTTTTTCTGTTTCAACCATTCTTTCGCTTCTTCCGGCCCCCTTCCGCCTACATTCGCCACCTTTGAGGCTACGAAAATCGTTTTTATGTTCTCTTTTCCGAAGTGTTCTCTCAGTCTCTCAAAAATTGTATAGCCTTCGGGAATTGGCTTGAAGACTCTGTTGTTTATCACGCCAGTGGTCTTCGGCTCAAGCCCTGTAAGGATGACTGCGTGGCTTGGTTTCGTCACCGTTGAGTGTTCATAAATGTCAATCTCCTGATAAGAGCCTTCTTTAATGAGTTCGATGCTGTTCGGCAGTCTTTTTGTTGCAAGGAGTTCCTCGAGAACGGACCTGTCAAGCCCATCCCAAGAGAAAAGGATTATGTTTTCTGGTTTCTGAATCTCCCCCATTCGTCCTTTGTATATCCAAGCGGTGTTGTGGCTTTCCCTGCCAGCGCAATCATAACCACCAAAATAGAGCACTTTTCCTTCATCCTCAGGAAAAGGAGAGATTTCAATGGTGCGTGTTGCTTCGATTTCCTTCCCCTTTTCCGGGGGATTCGAGAAGTCGTAGATAAGTTGATGTTCATAGGAACCAGAAGGACGCCTTATCAAGAAGTAGGCCCCGGAATGGGGTGGTTCAGGATAATCCGGATGTTTCACCCAGGTTCCCAAAAGAAGTACTTCCTCACCGTTCATAGGGTTCTTGAACGGAACGCAACGGTTGTATGCGGTGAGAGTAGGACCCTTATAGGAATCGAGCCCCCAGACTTTTGCGAAATACTCTTTAATGTCGAGTTCTTTTACAATCTTGTGCTGACCATCTTCTTGTGGCTCTATGCGATAAACAGTGCCTCTATGCGTTCCGATAAGGACTTCTCGTCCTTCAAGAGTCCGCAACTTCGTCAACCCACGCAGAATATTCGCTTCATCACCGCTTTCGAGTTCAATGTGCTCCCACTGCCATACGAGTTCCCATTTTGGCTCCTTGCCGTCGATTCTTTTGTATATTCCTCCTTTTACACTTCCGTCCTCTTGTTTCTTTGTTCCTGTCGATGCATAGAGGACGCTGTTACATTCTGCAAACGCCATAACACGACCAAAACCTGTTAGTTCAGGTTCTGCTACCCAGCGCAATTTTCCTTCAACATCGGGGTCGTAAACCCCGCGATGAATCTGTCCTGTCACACCCGCAAATATGTGGTGAACGCCCGTCACTCTGTCAATATGTGTGCAAACAGAACGGACAGACGATGCCCTTTTTTCCACCTCGACAATTTGAGTCCTTGACCACTTTCCTGTTTCATCGTCGCGGACCCATACCTGAGGATAAGACTTTTTATCCAAGCCGACATCGCTGGGACAGGCGACAAGGAGCGTGACAGGTTTCTCGAGTTTTTTCCCGCTGCTGTCTGTTGTGAAGATAAGCGATTCCATCGCATCGACTCGGACGGAATTTTCGCCAAAATTGGCATCAACTCTCCATTGTCCGTCTGCAGATTCTTTTACAAGAACCTGCGAACCTGTCCAGGGGCGCTCGCCCTTCGGCTTCAGATACGGTATGTCCATCCAGAACCCCATAGCAGCGAACAATTTTCCTTTGTGCGCTACAAGGCGCATCGTCTCCGTGCCGTGCATCCAGTTGCCGTTCACATCTTTTGTGCCGCAGACGAAATCCTTAAAATACTGGAGTTGCGGAAATGAGCGTGAACCCGTTTTATCCGCCTGAGCACCATCTAATGCCCCCGCTCTTTCTTTTCTTCGACTTGTGATGTAATCCTGTACTTCCTCTTGAGTAACTACGCCGTCACGGTTTTTGTCGAGCCGCTCAAAGAGCCTTTTGTTTGGGACTTCATCCGATGTGAGTTTGCCGTCACCGTTCTTGTCGTAGTCCTTAAAACGCTTCGCAACCCTGCCTCCAGGAGCAGATGGCTCTTGTGCAGAAAGCCCGATGCAGAAAAGAATTGTTAACAGAATGATAACCGACGAGTCTTTTTTCATAAGAACAGCCTCCTTCACTTTCAAGTCTTTCTCTGGGTGAAACGCCGAAAATATGGAAGAGGTTGCGTTCTAATAACTCAACAGGTAACGAGCGAGGATAATGGTTGCAACTTCTTGGGGGTCTTTAATTTTCTTGCCAAACCCTCGTTCTTTTGCTAAAAACCTCTCGCTATGAGTTAGAAAACCGAGAGGGGTTAAATTTTCAATTCGGGGAAGATTGGACTTGACTGATGGGCTTTTATGTATTATATTTTTTTCTCTTTGTTGTTAGGAGAGAGGTATGCCGAGAGTTTGTGGAGTAGATATACCGGCGAATAAGCAGACCTGGGTGGCGCTTACTTATATTTACGGAGTGGGGAAGGCACGTGCGCTTGAGGCGGTTAGGGAATGCGGTATTGACGGGACGAAGCGGGTGAAAGCGCTCACGGAGGAGGAACTTTCGAAACTGGCTTCGTTCATTGAAAGCCATTATAAGATTGAGGGGATGCTGCGCCGCGAGATAGCGCAGAACATTCAGCGCTTGAAAGATATTCGCTGTTATAGAGGTGTCAGACACATAGTCGGGCTACCTGTGCGGGGGCAGCGCACTCGGACTAACGCACGCACGCGCAAAGGACCGCGTAGAACAGTTGCTAAGAAGCCATCTGTGAAGGGAAGAAAGGGTTAAGTAACAGGTGAGTTGAGGGAAAGCGAATATGGCAGAAGTGAAGTATAAAGGGAAAACAAAGAAGATGAAGAGGGCACCTGCCAAGGGTATCGTTTGCGTCCAGAGCACATTCAACAACACCATAGTGACTGTTACTGACCTTGAAGGTAAGGTTATTTGCTGGACAAGTAGCGGTATGGTGGGGTTCAAGGGGTCGAGAAAGTCGACGCCCTTTGCTGCTCAAAGGGCTGCGGAAGCATGCGCGCAGAAGGCGGTTAAACTTGGCGTCCGTGAGGTTGAGGTAAAGGTTAAGGGACCTGGACCTGGCAGGGAACCAGCCATAAGGGCGCTCGCAGCAGCAGGTTTGACGATTCGGGCGATTGAAGACAGAACGCCTGTTCCGCACGATGGGTGTCGTCAGAGCCGCCGCCGCAAAGTCTAACCAAGAATCAGTAGAGAAATCAGAAATTTGGCCCGTCTTTCTATTACGCAATAGTTCCCGATTATCTTTGTATTCGACTTCTATCAGATTAGATATCAGATTAGACAATAAGGTATGAAAACTTCCTCTTTATAAGTGATTTCCTTTTCTTGATAAATTCTTCAAAACGGTTAAGTTTCCAAAGGCTTTTATCTTTTGGGATAAGATGCATATCTAAGTATTTTTCGCTTTTGCCCTCAAACCATTGTTCCGGGAGAGTATCTGATTTTCCTCCTGCACCATTTTCCTCTTTTGTAAGCAACATACAGTTTGCTAATTGGTTTATTTCTTGTTTTTTGTATTTCGTAACAAGCCGTCCGGTTTCTGAATCAAGTGTCTTTATTTTTTTCAATGCGCTTTGTGGAAAAATATGGTCAATCTGCGGGACATTGTTATCATAGGCGGGGATAAAGTTGAATTCTTTATACCACAGGTTGAAGAGCAGGTATATTGTGTTTGAGTCGTAACCTATTTGCCAAAAACGGTCTTCTGTAAGCTGCAGGGTGCGTCCGTGTGAACGGATGACATTGAAAATTTCGTCTGTATTGAATGTTTTGGTCTCTTTGATCTTCTGCACACAGTCGTCAATAAGTGAGTCGGGATTCCCGGAGAATGTACCGGTAAGCAGGGTAAGTAGAAGATAAGTATCGGCTTTGTTAACATTCTTCCAACTCTTTGGAAAATGGTATCGTGCATATATCATGGGGATCAGCGCTAGATAGGAGGGCAGCGCTTTATCGCATTGAATAAATGTTTTCCCTCGGATAAAGTCTAATATGTCCTTGAGCGCATCTGCAATCTTTCCCCATTTTTCCTTTATATCCTCCTTATTTATACTACGGAACTTTGAAACTTCATAACGGGCGCCTTTGTCGAGAAGTACGAGACAGGTTTTTAAAACAAAATCTTGTTTGAATTCGAAACCGTGTTTGTTAAGTTCATCCAATAGCTCTTCCATTTCTTGGTTAATGTCGTCCCACTTCGAAGCCAAAAGAGAGAACAAAAGGTCTGATTTGCTTAGTAGAGTGCCGCCTGAGTTTGCTCTTATGAAGACCTCTACTATGTCGTCCTCTTTGTATAAATCAGGCATATCTATGCTATCGAGTTCTTGGTAAGAAATACCGTCGTCAGAGCAAAAAGTTTCAATTATTGTACCGATATTCTCTGCAATCTTCTCCTTTTCCTCTTGTGTTAAAGTTCGTCCTTTACTTTCGATTTCCTTAATCAAATTGGAAGCGGCAAGAATTGGATTTGTCGTCTGGCTGCAGACCAGATTCTTAAATTTAACATAGGGAAATTCTTCAGAGTCTCGGAACTTAAACTCATACTTTATATCCTGTGCACTCCGTTTGGAAGAATCCATACCGCTTAGGATGTTAAAATACAGTTCAAGTCCTTCGTAACTGCCGTGAAGCCCGATAAAGAGACTTTGTAGCCGTTGCTGTCCGTCCAAAACAATGCATTTCTTTTTGTTGTTCTCGGGGACATAAAAATCGCTCCAGCGAATGTCACTTTTATAATTCTCAATAAACTTTCGATGGCGAATCTGGCTTTTTGTCTTCCATATTAGTAGCATACCAATTGGATATTTGCGCATGATGGAATCAAAGAAGCGACATATCTGTTCTTCTTTCCAGACAAAATGTCGCTGGATGTTAGGGAGCCAGAAGCCTCCGTCTTCGTCTGGATTGTTTATGAAACTGACTATCTTTCGCAGAGAACACTTCTGTATTTTCATGATTTTTCTCTCCTAATCAAAATTACTGTTCAGCGGGCTATTCCGATGGTCAGTTTGCGAAATCTTGCAGGTGCGGCGCCGTGGCTCATCTCCGCCGTCTGCGGCGGCTGCCCCTTACCACAGTTCAAAACCCCCCACAAACGCCACCAATCCTCATTGCAAATAGCGTCGCAGGAGTTCCAGAACTGTACTGTATTACTCTGGTATGTCGGGTTCTTATAAATCTTGCCGAGTTTTCCCCCAGGTAGAATTTCATACGCTATTTCGCAGCCAAACTGGAAGTTCTGCCTCTGCTGGTCAATTGACCAACTTTTGTTGTTTACCATATAAACACCGCCTGGGGTGTCTTCAAGAAGAGCGTTGAAGTCCCAGTCACCTGGAAGGAGTGACAGATTGTTTTGCCGAATCATTGGAAGATTGGAGTAGCCGTCAGCGCGACAGCATCCTCTTGAGCGTTTCTCGCCTACTATGTGTGCTAATTCTCTGTTCGTCTTGTACCCGACAAACAGTCCGTTCTTTACAAGATAATACCGCCCGGCACGCACACCCTCGTCGTCGAATCCAACAGTCGCGAGCCCGCCGGGAATCGTTCCATCAATCACAAGGTTGACAATTTTCGAGCCGTATTTCAGTTTGTTCAGTTTATCGAGGGTTAAGAAGGATGTGCCTGCGTAATTTGCTTCTGAGCCGAGAACGCGGTCAAGTTCTGCGGCGTGTCCGCAGGATTCGTGAATCTGGAGAGCGAGTTGAGTGCCATCAATGATGGTATCGTATTGTCCACTGGGACAGGGCTCGGCTGTTAAGAGTGCGACCGCTTCGTCTCGAATTCTCTCTGCATTTTCGAGCAAATCTGAGCCACGAATGATTTCATAGCCCGCTGTTTTGGCGATTCCACCGTGAGATGAGGGATAAGAACGGCGCTGGACTTCGCCTTTGTCGACCGCGGTGGCAGAGTAGCCTGCTGCAGAGCGCATTAATGTCTGGTCAATGAAAGTGCCTGAACTGATTGCGAGATATTGATGTTCGTAGAAGAAATCCATCCAAGAGTGGGCAACTTTGATTTTGTCGCTCTTGCGTAACACCTCATCAATCTTGGAGAGGAGAGAAAGTTTTTCTTCAAGCGGTACTTTGAAGGGGTCAATGATATAGGGCGTCTGCCATTTTTCGTCGTATACGGGCTCGTCGGCAAGTTTGACGGATTTGAGTTTGAGTGAAGCGGAAGCGCGTGCAGTATCGCATGCGAGTTTTGCCGTCTTCTCAATCTCTTTCTTTTCGACTCTTGACGAAGCAGCGAACCCCCAAGCCCCATCAACAATGACGCGGATTCCGAAGCCGAGTGTTTCAGAGCGGTCGATTCCGCCAACCTGTCCGTTACGAATCGAGATTCCTTCATTTTTTGCGTGGATTATACGAATGTCAGCGTAAGATGCTCCATATTTTTTCGCACAATCAACGCCATATAACGCCAAATCCTTCATCTATCTCTCCTCCAAAAAATTTTTATTCATCCAGTTCCATTTTATGTTGATTCGGAAAGCGAAGTGAAGCGGAAGTTTCTGATTTTCATCGCAGGCACGACAGGACCGCCACCGAAGAACCCTTCCGTCCTATGCAATGTCTTTCCGATGCTCTCAATATTTGAGAGCGCTTTTACCATACTCTCCGTGAACCGCAGATTTTTGATGGGATGCGCGACTTTGCCATTTTTGATTAAAAAAGTTCCGTTCCTTGTCATTCCCGTCAGGATGATTTTCATAGGGTCGATTGAGTTCGTGTAATGGAATTGAGTCACGAGAATCCCTTTTTTAGTCGAAGCAATCATCTCTTCAAGGGAAGAGTCTCCTGGCTGAACGACAAGGTTGAGCGGAATAGGACCTGAAGAGTTCGGCTCGGGCAGTCCGTGACCTGTTGTTTCAGTGTTCATCTTTTTTGCGGTTTTTCGAGAATGGACGACCGCTTTGGCGACACCGTTTTCAATTAGCCTCACTTTCTTGCGCGGCATCCCTTCAAAATCAAACGGCATCCCCCCTGAAAGCGGATGATACACATCGTCATCAATCGTCAGTTTTTCATCGAAAACCTTCTCGCCAAGTTTGCCAGAAATATAAGAACGCCCTTCCATATACGGCAACGCCCCAAAAGTAAGCCACGCCAAAAACATCACTAAATCTGCAACAGCAGCAGGCTCAAGTACGACATCGTATTCCCCTGGTTCAATCTTCCTCGGATTGCGGCTCTCAAGCGCCTTTCGAAGAGCCTTCTCCGAAGCACCTTCAAAGTCAATCTTCGAAAAATCTCTCCCCAACTCTCGCGCCCAACCTGCCGAACCATCCGTCATCACGGTCACAGAATAATCTGCTTGTGTCTGACGATGATAAGCAAACATCCCTCTGTTGTTCGCAAAGGCGACGGCAGAGGCACCCGCCGAGATAATCCCTGCCGCCGTCACCTTCTTTCTCCTTGCGCTCTTCAGAAAATCAGCGATTGCGTCCGCACGCTTCTTGGGTGTCACCTTCGCCGTGGATTCGACATACGCATCAAGCCTCTCATAAGACTGTGGCTCGGGTAACGGTAAATACTCTTTATCTTCAGGGACAAACTTCGTCATCTCCTCTGCCGCACGCACCATCCGCTCAAGCGCTCTATCATCAAGTATGTTGCAACTCGCACGCCCTACCCGCCTGTTCTCTATCACGCGCAAACTGACTGAAACTCCCGAATCGTTCACATTCTGCTCAATCTGGTTGTTTGCAAAACGGCTTAAACCTCCAGAAGATTGGTTCACCAAGACCTCCGCCTCGGGCACACGCACAAACGATAACACTCTCTCGCACAACCTTTTCATCTCTTCTCGTTCCATACCATCTCTCCTCAATCAAGACCTCTTCGACCATTATACAGAAACGGAAGTCTGTAAAAATAGAAACGAACTCTTAAACCGAAAACTTTTTCTTTTGAGAAACAATAGTTTGACAAAAAGAGAAAGATTCTGTATAATGAAGAAGTCTCATTAGGGACTGGCGGGGAAACAGGCTGATAGGCTGAGGGAAGGAGTTGTTTTACATTTTTTTGACATATTTGTTACAGAAATCTTGACAAAACTGTGACAATGAGGTATAATTGGATAGGTTTGGAGGAGAAGGAGATGAAAAAAGGGTTTACTCTTATTGAACTTCTGGTTGTCATTCTTATCTTAAGCATTCTCATCACAATTGCGGCAGTCACTTTTGGACCAGCAATTGCCCGCGCAAACGAAACCGCTTGCAAAAAACTGTTAGGAGACCTCTTCAAATTCTGCAATATGTACTACTTGAAAGCGTCCACTTTTCCGTTCGCAGGGGAAGGAATGGAAGCCTACCAGCACTGGCAGGTTCTCTTCGACAATGTTGAAGGAATTTCTCCGACTCTTCTTAAGTGTCCTGCGATGGGCAATGTGAGAGTAGCAGAAATGGACTCGGACACAAATAAGGTGACTTTGAGACCGGAAAACTGTGCCTACGCCTATTCAAGAGAACAATGCTCCCCTGAGCATTATTCTCGACTTCTGGCTGCTGACAAAGATTTCAAACGAGGAAACACCGGCTTTGGCCACAACGAGGCGATTGTGGTTCTTAAGTGCGGTGGGAGCCCTGATGTCGTGAAGGTGAAAGAAGGGGAGAACTGGGAGACGGTCACAAAGGGGGAACTTGTAAAGTAAGAATAGGTTGTGCTAGCCCGTTGTGTGGCAAGACGAGAATATTAGAGTCAACTCTCTTTGCCCTTACCATTCTCGAACAGAGAAGTCTTCCGTGAGAGCATTTCTATTAACCATTAGAGACTCCCTCAGAGCATTGAACTTGTTCTATTGCATATGCTAAGGAAACAGGTTAGAATTGTTGCCGAAGGAAGTAGGGTTCTTTTTGATGGGCTACGAAGGAATTGAACAATTTTTTGCTATGATGGAAAAGTTGAACGCATCTGACCTGCATCTTAAAGTGGGCTCTCCCCCGATTTTTCGCGTCGCTGGCAAGGTGCGTTCCTTAGACTCTTCTCCTCTTACCAACGATACAATCAGAACACTCATTTATGCGATTCTCTCAGAAGAGCAGAGACGCCGATTTGAGCGCGAGTTAGACCTCGACTTCGCTCATTCTATGACAGGGGTAGGGCGATTCAGAGTCAATGTCTACCGGCAGCGTGGCTCAATCTCTGTTGCAGCCCGCAGAGTCCAAACACGCATTCCTTCCTTCGAAGAGTTGCACCTTGAAGCGGATGTGATGCGCAAGGTTGCATCCCTCCGCCAAGGGCTCGTAATAGTCGCCGGAGCAACAAACACTGGAAAATCGACTACTCTTGCTGCCATAATCGACCACATAAATGAGACCCGCCGTTGCCACATTGTCACAATCGAGGACCCTATCGAGTATCTTCACGCTGACAAGAAGAGTTTTGTGAACCAGCGCGAAGTGGGGATAGATGTACTGAATCTTAAACGAGCCCTCAAAATGGTTGTGCGGCAGAATCCTGATGTCATACTCATCGGCGAAATGCGCGACGCAGAGACAGTCCAGACCGCTCTCACCGCAGCAGAAACAGGTCATCTGGTTTTCGGAACTCTCCACGCTTCCTCTGCAGCACAGACTCTCGAGCGAATGATAGCCCTCTTCCCACCCGAGCGTGAAAACCAAATAAGAGCAGGTCTGCGATTCAACCTCCGCTTCGTCATCTGTCAAATCCTCCTCCCATCTATAAAAGAAGATATTCCTTTGATTCCAGCCCAAGAGATTCTCTCTATAAACGCGACTGCCCAGAAACTGATTCTTGAAAAACAGGACGAAAAACTCGCCGAACTCATGCGCGCCTCTCAAGACGAGGGAATGCAGACATTCAACCAAGCTCTGGCAAAACTCGTACGGAATGGCTACATCTCTGAGGAAGTGGCATCATCTCATTCTTCCAATCCTGAACAACTGCGTATGCTCATCAAGGGTATAAAACTGGCAGACGAAAAGAGAATTCTTGGCAATAAATAGGAGATCTTTTATGCGTTTGTCTCTTCTGCTCTTGCTGCTCTTTTTTACCCTCCTTTGTAACTTTTCTTTCTGCGATGAGGAGAAAGGAAAAGGCTCGGGGTCCGAGCATATTGAGATATTATTGCGCAAACTTGAGATTGATGACTATGTCGTTCGCAGTGCCACTCTCAACCGTCTCTTCTATAGCGATGACAAGCGGATTCCAGCCGCTGTGGAGAAGGTTTTTAAGAGTACATCCGATGAGGACTGCCGTTACTGGTGCGCCTGCCTCCTCCTCAAAACAGGCAGTGAAGAGGCGAAAAAATTCCTTTTGAAGGGGCTGCGCAGTGAAAGCGAGCGCCATAGATACCACGCCATCGCCGCCTTCGGAAGAGCAAAAGAGAAATCTGTTCTGGATGAACTGAAGGAGGCTTTCAAACACGACCCTGTACCGCAAGTGAAGACAGTTGCTGCCTACGCCCTCGCAAACCTCCAAGTGGAAGAAGGCTACCAGTTCCTCAAAGAAAAGGTGAAAGACCATTCCTGGCTCTCACAAGATATGGCAGCCGTCCTTTTGGGATGGCTAAAAAGAGACGATTCAAAAACCCTCCTTGAAGAACTCTTCAAATCCATACCCTCAACGGATGTCGACAGAAAGGGAATCAAAATCTGCGCCGCCTGGGGGCTCGCCCATTTCGGTTCAGAAGAAGCAAAACTGTATCTCGTTGAAGCAGGCCACGACAGCCTTACCGCACAAGTTGGAATCTGTGAAGTCGGAGAACCGATGATAGAACCCCTCCTGAAAGTCCTAAAAGAAAACAGTTCTGCCTCAGCCCGCCGTAATGCCGCTACGCTACTTGGCATCCTCGGGAACGCCGAAGTCATTGCCCCTCTTGCCGCTGCCCTTAAAGACCCCACTTATTCTGTTGCCACCGCCGCTGCCATCGCACTCGGCTACACAATGCACAAAAACGCTGTAGAACCCCTTGCGTCCCTCGCAACCAACCCGGAAGCAAACACCATTCTCCGTCACTCCGCCGTCAAAGCACTTGCTATCCTTCGACTCGATTCCTGCATCGAACCTCTTACAAAACTGCTCGACGGCTCAGCCTGCAAGAAAAAGGATGACAAATCTCAAATAAGCCTTCGTGAAAACGCTGCATCTGCGTTGGCAAAGATTGGTAGCGAAGATGCTGTGAAACCGCTTTGCGCTGTTTTATCGAATAAGGAGACTCCATTAGCCCTCAGGAAATCGCTTTGCTGGACAGTTGCGGAGTACCGTATATCAGCCGCAGTTCCCACACTTGTCGAGATTCTCAAGGAGGAAGACCCCGAGATAAAAAAATATGCTGCTAGTGCGTTAAGGGTCTTATGCGGAAAGGATTACGGAACGGACTATGAGAAATGGAAATCCTTTCTCGAAGACGGCTCTCAAAAAAGCCTACTGCCCTTTATTAGAAAATAAAAAAAGTTGAATGATTTTTATAGACCATTTGTTTAATATAGTAATGACGGCATTAGGAGGGACAAAGGTGCGAGTATCTGTTCTTGTTGTTTTTGTTGTATCTGCTCTGGTTTGGGGTTGCGGCGACAAGAAACCGGAACAGCCTCCAGGTGGTGGTACTGTCGTACCCCCATCCACGCAAGTGGATGTTGAGGGCGTCAAGAAGAAATTGAGCGACTCTTTGAGAAAAGCGGCAGACTTCATAAAAAGCCAGAGAAAACCTGATGGGCAGGTTGGCGGTCTGCCAGGTGTGGCTAGTACCAGCGTTTGCGCACTTGCTCTTGCCACTTCTCCCCTTAAAGACGAGTATAAGGAGTTTATCGAAAAGTCAACAGAGTTTCTCCTTAAGTTCCTAAAAAGCGACGGTTCTATCAATGACGAACAGGGTTATATCGTCTATAAAACATCAATCGTCCTCTCTTTTCTCTGCCGTCTACCCAAGTCGGAAAAGGAGAAACACGCCCAGCAGATTGCCGCTATGGTGGATTACCTATTGAAAGCCCAGTACTGGAACGAAATGGCTAAGGAAGACCTGCATAACGGTGGCTGGGGCTACGACGAGAAAAAGAAAGAACCACGCTCCGATATGTCTAACACTTCCTTCGTCGTACAGGCTCTCCACGACGCTGAAGTCCCTAAAGAGCATCCTGTCTGGAAACGGGTTACCCTTTTTGTCAGTCGCTCGCAGAACAACCCTGAAACAAATGACCTCAAAATCGAAGGATTCAAAAACACAAGCGACGGCGGATTCAGATATGGTCCAAAGATGACCCGCTCCAGTGTGGTCATCAAAAACCCTGACGGTACGGAATCGTACCCTTCCTATGGTGCGATGACTTACGCCGGACTGTTGAGTATGATTTACGCCTTTGTGGATAAAAACGACGACCGCGTGAAAAGCGCAATGAACTGGATAAGAAGAAATTACACCTTAGACGAAAACCCAGGAATGTCGGAAAGGCGCTATGAACCTGCTTCCAAACAGGGGCTCTTCTACTACTATATGACTCTTGCAAAAGCACTTTTCCATTACGGTGAACGCTACCTGCTCGACTCTGAAAACAACAAACACGACTGGGCTGCGGAACTGGTCGAGAAACTGGTCTCGTTGCAGAAGGAAGATGGCTCTTGGGTGAACGAAAACGACAGGTGGTATGAGAGCGACCCATCATTGGTAACCTCGTATGCGATTATTGCGCTATCCTATGCTTCAAGAGCCTTAAACGAATTGAAATAGAGGAGGCTGAGAGAGAAAGAAAAACCTTTGCTGTTTTCTCAGCGAAAACCCGCATGGAGAAAATCGCACCTTTTTTGGGTGTTGGCTTGTTCCTCTGTTAAAATGCAAAACTGAAGCAAATTGAGGAGATGCTTTGTTGGAGGAACAAAGAGAGACAGAGACGAGTACTTCTCTTCAAAGAGAAAAGAAGGGATTGTTACGCTTTCTTCTCTCTATTTTTTCATCCCTTAAACACCGTAATTATCGCCTCTTTTTCTGCGGTCAGGCTATCTCACTCATTGGCACCTGGATGCAGATGACAGCCCAGGGATGGCTCGTCTATAGCCTGAGCCGCTCGAAGTTCGTCCTCGGATTGGTCTCTGCTCTCTCTACTCTGCCGTTAGCACTCTTGTCCCCTGTTGGCGGTGTTGTTGCAGATAGGTTTTCACGCCGCCGTATCCTCATCTTCACTCAGAGCCTATCAATAGTTCCTCCGCTTCTTCTCTCTCTTCTCGTCCTGACGAAAGCCGTTCAAGTCTGGCACATCGCCCTTCTAGCGGCACTCCTTGGAACTGTGAACGCTTTTGATATGCCTACACGCCAGTCTTTCGTCATCGAAATGGTCGGCAGGGAAGATTTGATGAACGCCATAGGGCTTAACTCTGGTCTCTTCAACTCCGCTCGGATAATAGGTCCTGCCATAGCAGGAATCGTTATGGCAGAAGTGGGAATTGGTTACTGTTTCCTTCTAAACGGACTAAGTTTCATCCCCGTCGTTATAGCACTTCTTTTCATGCGAATCCTGACCGCTTCTACAAAACATAAAGAAAAATCCTCTTTCACAACAATTATCGCTGGCTTTAAATATGTGAAGAATAATCCGCGTCTTTTCGGACTTCTCGGGCTTCTCTCCATTATGTGTGTCTTCGGCTTCTCTTATTCGTCGCTTCTCCCTGCATTTGCCCGCGACATCCTTTCCGTCAGGGAGCGCCAATACGGCGAACTACTTACCTTCAATGGAATCGGAGCCGTTACAGGCGCACTTCTTGTCGCTTCATTCGCCAACAAAGTGAAAAATAGAAAACACTTCCTCTTTATAGGCGCATCCCTCTTTTCTGTCTCCCTCACCATATTCTCCCTCTCTACACGATTCCCTCTTGCTCGCTTTCCTCTAATCCCCGCCGGCATAGGAATGATTCTCTTCCTCTCTACAGCAAATACTTTGATTCAGACCACCTCTTCAGATGAATTCCGCGGCAGGGTCATGGGAATCTGGACTTTCGCATTTGGAGGCTCAATGCCCTTGGGCTCATTCATTGCAGGGACTCTTGCTCACTATCTCGGAATTACAGTCACTCTTCAAATGTGTGCTCTTATATGTATGGCTGCCACTCTCACCGCCGCTCTCTTTAGTAGAAACCCTAAATGTTCCAGAGCCATCCTTCCTTATGAAGGACGGTCATTAGAGGAGTGAGCAACTGAACTTTACTTCCGTTCCCCGAAAAGACTCTCTATCTCCTCCTTTACCTTGAAGTAAGCCTGCCGATACGGAATCTTCCCTTTAAGAGCCAGTTCAGTCGCTTTCTGTGTGGCGTAAAGCCTTCTGTCGGAGACCGCTTTCTTTAAACACTCCTCGTTGAATCGTAACGATAACACACTCTTTTCCAGCACTTCTACCGTTTCACATACGCACCTGAAAGAGTTAACAAGAGGCTTCTTCAAAAGTTGAAAATCTCTGTGGTAGCCTGATGTGAGCCCTTTGTCCAGTAAGACCGTCTCCATCAGAGACGCATAAACCTCGGCACTCTTTGCCCTCGCTAACTCGAATAAATCATAGTTGTGCTTGTTCGGCATTATGGAGGAGCCTGTTAAAAATTCTTCAGGTAGCGAAAGAAAATTAAACTCCTCCGTCGAGAAGAGCAGACAGTCGGCGGCGAATTTTGAGAAAGTTGCCGCTACCTGCGAAAGAGCAAACAGCACCAATTGAGTCTCTTTCCCTCTCCCGTTCTGGCAAGATAAAGGATTCTCCTGCACCGAAGCATACCCGAGTTTGTCGGCTAATAATTTTTGCTCCGTGGGATAAGGGGTGCCGAATC